>CAMUNT010000004.1 GCA_947090365.1 uncultured Clostridia bacterium | reverse complement strand
TCAACACGAGCCATTTTTCAACTCTGTCCTGATATTTGAAAGACAGCACCGCAAGCGCTATGCAGACAATGAAAATTGCAATCCACACCGGTATCCCCCAACCGCTGAAAGGAATGATGCTTCCGTTGCCCAGATAACAGTAGGTTGCAATAATCAACGGGCGGACGAGTATCATTACCGCTAAAAAGAACGGAAAACTCATCGAGGTCAGTCCCGCTATCATACACAGTATATCGTCGGGGAAAAATGGTAAAATCTGCATAAGAACGAAAATTATTTTACCCTTATTCCCTATATAATTTATATATTTATCCGTTACTTCCTTCCCGGCTATCCATATAACCGCTTTTTTGCCGAAAAATCTGCCTATGCAGTAAGCGATTACAGAACCTATAAGTACGCCTGCCGAAGCCAGCAAAGTAGCGATGCCCGCGCCCCAGATACGGCTTCCCGGAACGTAACAGACAACAGCGGGAAGGGGCAAAATCACTACCTGTAAAATCTGTACGAGGACGTACACCAGCATACCCCAACTGCCTGTGCTTCTTATAATTTCAGTAAGTCTTTCAATCTTTTCGCCGTCGGTTGCATAGTCATTCAGATGTGCAACTTTGCTGATAACCGCAAACGCGACTATTATTATAAACGCGCATACCGTTATTACGAAACATGTTTTACCGACGGCGTGCTTTTTCAGCACGAACGATACTATTCCCGCAACGAGGCAGGCAGACGGCACTGCGTAACATGCAATTAAAACAAAAACACCCCAGCCGTCCATCATCGTGGCGGTAAAAAGTATCGACGCGACGCACAGCAGAGTGTTAAGTATAATTATTATAAGTTTTTCTTTCTTACTCATTTTATTAAAACGGTTTAACCGCTGAATTTTTATAGGTCGTAAACCTTATTTGCAATCCGTTGGTTTCCGTAGGCTCGCTCTCGTAAATAAGTTCGAAATTTTCGTTCTTATCGAGATTTTCAAAGAATACGTCTGCTCCGCCGACGGCGTCTACCTTGGTTACCAAAACCTCACAACAGTACGGCAAAAGCGTTTTATACAGCATTGCTCCGCCTATAACAAACACTTTTTCTCCGTCATATTTTTTGATTTCGGTAAAAAGCTCTTCAAGCGAATTTACGACGGTACAGTCGCTTCTTTTTTCACCGCCGGGATAAAGCACGATATTCGTTCTGTTTTTTAAAGGCTCGCCGTTCGGCAACGATTTTAAAGTATTAGACCCCATAACCACGACGTTCCCCGTCGTAGTTTCCTTGAAGAATTTCATATCGGCGGGAATTCTGAACATAAGCGAATTGCTTTTGCCTATTCCCCATTCTTTATCTGCGTGTAATATTGCTTTCACTTAAAATCTCTCTTATTATTCGGCTACGGGAAGGTTATATTTTTTATCGTTGCATTCGTAATCAACCAGTTTAAAGCTGTCAACCGTAAAATCATAGAAGTTTTTGACAGATTTATCAACTTCCAAAACGGGAGCTTTAAGCTTCGGCATATCGATAATTTCCTTTACTATCGGTATATGCCTGTCATAAATATGCGCATCGGCAATTACGTGAACCAGCTCACCCGCCTTCAACCCCGAAACCTGTGCAAACATTATAAGAAGCACAGCGTACTGAACTACGTTCCAGTTGTTCGCCGTAAGCATATCGTTCGAACGCTGGTTTAAAATTCCGTTCAAAGTATCGCCCGAAACGTTGAAGGTCATAGAATACGCGCACGGATACAGATTCATTTCGTGAAGGTCGGCAAAATTATATATATTAGTCATTATCCTGCGACTTGCGGGATTGTTTTTCAAGTCGAAAAGAACCCTGTCGACCTGATCGAATTCGCCCTCTCTGTATTTATACTTTATCCCCAGCTGATAGCCGTAAGCTTTACCGATAGAGCCGTTTTCGTCAGCCCACTGATCCCAGATTTTAGAGCTTAAATCCTTTATATTATTGCTCTTCTTCTGCCAGATCCACAACAATTCGTTTATGCACGATTTGAAATAGGTACGTCGGATTGTAAGTATAGGAAACTCTTCCTGTAAGTTATACCTGTTGACGATACCGAACTTTTTAACTGTATGCGCGCTGGTTCCGTCGCTCCATTTGGGACGGACCTTGCAATCGGTGTCCCATACTCCGTTTTCAAGGATATCTTTAATATTTGCAATAAAAATTTCGTCTGCTTTACTCATTTAATTCACTTTCACTTTTTTCTTTGATTTCTTCTGTTTTCTCATCGCCGTCGGCAGTATCCGCATCCCTTGCTAATTTTTTATTTTTTCTGCGCAGAAAAAGCACGAGATAAATATCTGCGACTAAAAACGCGAACAAAAATATAAACAGCAGAATAAGCGATACGGCTTGTCCCTGCGTTATAGTACCTGCAAGTATCATAACAGTCCCCCTCCTCATTTTCCGAAAAACTCGCCGTAAATAGCCTTTATACAGCGCTCGTAATCTTCGTTTTTGACGCCGACTATAATATTGAGCTCGCTCGAACCCATATCGATCATTTTAATATTTATTTCAGCCGAAGCGATTGCTTTGAAAAGTCTTGCGCTTGTGCCTACCGAAGACGACATTCCGTGCCCGACGGTCGCAATAAGCGCAATATTTTCGATAACTCTGATTATATCGGGCTCAACCTCGCATTTGATGCCTTCGAGTATTCTGCTTAATTTAAGTTCGGATAAATCTCCGCTTTCAATAAGAAGCGACATAGTATCTATGCCGGTAGGGATATGTTCGACGGGTATATTTTCGGCTTCGACAACGGACAGAACCCTGCGCACGAAGCCTATTTCCGAATTCATAAGCGATTTTTCTATATAAATTACGGTAAAATTCTTTTTACCGGCTATACCTGTAACCGTTCTGCCGTTGGGTATATACCTGGAAGTGGGAACTATAGTTGTTCCCGTATCATACGGACGGAAAGCGTTTTTTATCTGTATGGGGATATTTGCCTTGCGTACAGGGAAAATCGACTCGCTGTGAAGTACGTTCGCACCCATATAACTTAACTCGCGCAGCTCTTTATACGACAGCGTTTCTATCGTTTCGGGGTTGACGACAATATTCGGATCGCACGCAAGAAAACCCGATACGTCGGTCCAGTTTTCATATAAGGTTGCGCTTACGGCGCGTGCCACGACCGCGCCCGAAATATCGGAACCTCCGCGTGGAAACGTTTTTATTTTACCTTCGGGGTCGGTGCCGTAAAAACCGGGTATAACCGCTTTTCCGGCTTTGCCTGCTTCAACTGCAACAGCCTTATAAGTTTTCTCGCCGTTCAGCGTTCCGTTTTCGTTGAAAAATATTACGTTCTCCGCGTCGATAAATTCAAAGCCGAGGTATTCGGCAACGACCTTTGCGCACAGATACTCACCGCGGGAAGCGGTAAACTGTTCGCTTTTTTCGCTTTCTATTCTTTTTAAGGTTTCATCTAAAACGGCGTTGAAATCGGTACGCAGTTCAAGCTGTCTGGCAATATCCGAAAAACGCGAACGCACTGCCGAAAAGCTTTTTTGGCAGGTGCCTTCCTTTAAAAGCTCTTTATGACACGCAAGCAGCAAATCGGTCACTTTTTTATCGCTTGAATATCTTTTGCCGGGGGCGGAAACCACCACGAAACGGCGTGACGCGTCGCTTTCGATAATTTGCTTTACACATTCGATAATATTGGCGTCAGCCATTGACGTTCCGCCGAATTTGCATACCTTAACAGACATTTATACCGTCGACCTTGTATTGATTTTACTCCGTTTAATACGAAATATTTAAAGATATTACAGAATATGAATTTTGCCGAATATCAGTTACAGCAAAAACCTTACGCCGTTTAAAGCTACGCCCCCATCGTGCAGATTTACGATGCGGGCATTGTATTACGGAATTTAAAATGCAGTTAAATGTTAATAAACAACACAGTAATAACCGCAAGCGCCAAAGCAAGAAGTTTAACGGGTATATTTTTTGTGAAAAAATCTTTTAAAAACTTACCTAATCTTTTCATTTTCTAATCTCCTTGCCTTAACTTACAGCCTCGGCGGTTAAATCCGACCAGTAATAATCGCTTAAAGCTTCCTTAATATCCGTAGCATCGGCATACTTCTTTTTTATAACTCCGTTTTTAGCTATCGAAATAATTCCAGTTTCTTCAGAAACAACTATTGCCGTTACGCTTGCAACCATCGTTACGCCAAGCGCCGCGCGGTGGCGGCTACCCATTTCTTTGGGAAGTCTTTCGTCCTGCGCAAGCGGTAAAAAACAACCCGCGGCATAAAGCTTGTTCCCCTCGATAATCAGCGCACCGTCGTGCAGAGGCGCTTTGGGATAGAATATCGCTTCAACCATCTGCGAAGTAATCTGTGCATTGATTTTCGTTCCGCTTTCGATAATTTCCTCTGGCAGGTTTCCGTTGGAAAGAACTATCAGCGCTCCGATATCGTTTTTAGACATATTCTGTACGGCACGCACGATTTCGTCCATAATCAGCTCGACCCCCGTAACGGTGACGGGCTCAGACTTGCTCTTCTTCACGCCCGCGTCAAGTAAAGAACGCTTTATTTCCGTATGATACATTGTAAAAACAAGAATTGCGGCAAGCACGATTACTATGAACAAAACTCCGGAGCTGATACTTTCCGAAAAAGCCGACGCCAAACCTGAAAGAACGATAAAAAATACGATTATTCCGACAAATTTATCCGCTTTGTTGTTCCTTAAAACCTTAAACATTAAATAGTACAGAATAGTGAACAGAATAAGCTGCAAAAGATAAGTCAGCCATCTGTCGGCAAATCCCGTACTGCTGAAATTATTTTTTATTATTTCTATAATTTCTTCCAACCGTGCCATTGCTACTCTCCGACAATATTTTACATTTATTATTATATAATTTAAAAAAGAAAAAATAAAGCGTTTATATCGCTTTATTTTACTTTATGTGAAAAATATTACGCTGTTTACAGCTTGAAGCGCGCTCTGCGGAGTTAAATTTCCGCATTTGATATCCGCAATGGCGGAATAAATATACGAAACTAATTTTTTAAGCTTTTCTTCACCGATAGCCTTCGCCTGTTCCCTGCTCTTTTTAACGCCGTACTCTTTCATCTTCAACAGCTCGCCAAGCCGTCTGTCACCGCAGTCGGACGTCAAAATCGTAAGCAGATTTTTAAAATAGGAAAAGAGCCCCGAAAGCACACCCGTTTCGTCCCCCGCTTTTCGGCACAGCTCCGCCCCGATAGCACAGAAGGTATCGAAGTCGCCGCGGGAAACGGCGTTCGTCATTTCGTAAATTCTGTAATCGGTATCCTTATAAACGAGAGCCTCCACGTCTTCGCGGGAAATTTCGCCTTCTTTTTTATAATCTATAAGCTTTTCGGCTTCTAGCGCAACGCGCGACATATTGCACCGGCAGTATCTCGAAATAAGCATACAGACCTCGACCGAAGCCGATATATTGGCGTTTCTTAAAGTTATATAAGCCCACTTAGCAACCGTTTCCTCATCGGCGCGGTTGCAGTCGACATAGGTTACGTAAGATTTACGCTTTAAGTCTACGCCCTTTCTACCCTCGGAATTGACTATTAGAAGAATAGCTTCTGCGGGAAAATTTTCAAACGTTTTTTTGAGATACTTTTCAAAGTCGGCTTCATTCGGATAAAAATCAGTAATTTTTACTAGTCTTTTTTCGGACATAAACGGAACGCTTTCGACAGCTGAAACCAACTGCGATAACGCATTGCCTTTAAGCGATTCGCCGTCAAACGCAGTAAAGTTAAGCTCCGGCATCTGCACGAAAGCGGACTTGACGGCCTCCTCTCCTTTAACGCGGAAATAAGCGTCGTCCCCCTCTAAAAGATAAATGCTTTTAGCGCCCTGCAGTATATCGTTTTTAAGCTCGATAAATTTCATCACTTAAAGTTTAACATTTTAATCAAAAAAAATCAAGCGGGTTTACATACGTATTCGCAATCGCTCAGCTTTGCACGCGCGACGTTGCGCGGTATACTTCGTCCGTTCAAGTATTTATTTACCTACGCAGAATTTTGCAAATACCGTACTTATTATCAGTTCGTTTGCCGTTTCTCCCGTAATTTCACCCAGACAATCCCACGCCTCTTTCAAATCTACGGACAGCATATCCAGAGAAAGCCCGTCAGCGTTTGCTATTGCGGATTTTAACGCTTCGTTTGCCCGTTGAAGGGCCGAATAATGTCTTTCTTCTATGATATAAGCTTTGTCGAGAGAAGTTTCCCCTATTGATTTTTCGGCTATCAGCTTCTTTAACTTTTCTATTCCCTCACCCGTCTTTGCCGAAACGACGACGTCGTAATCTCTTCCGGGCGATTTTATATCGCACTTGTTGAAAATCTCGATTACCGCACCGTTGCAGTTTGCTATTTCCGCTTTTCCGCCTCCGTCTGAAACGGATAAAATTATATCGGCGGACGAAATTATTTTTTTTGCGCGCTCTATACCGATACTCTCGACTTCGCCCGCGCGGGAACGTATTCCCGCCGTATCCGTCAGATTATATTTTACGCCGTCAATCTGCATTTCCCCTTCGACGGCGTCGCGCGTAGTTCCAGCCTCGGATGATACGATTGCTTTATCGTAACCCAAAAGCGAATTTAAAAGCGAACTTTTGCCTGTATTGGGCTTACCGCACAGTGCTACCGTCACCCCGTTTTTTATCCTTTTACCCGCGGAGTAAGTCGACGAAAGGCAATTCAGTTCTTCCGATAGCGACGATATCGACGAACAGATACTTTCGAAGCTTCCTTCGTTTTCCTCTTCGGGATAATCCATATCGACGGCAATGCGTGCCAAAATATCTGTAAGTCTGCTTTGCAGCTCTTTTATTTCGTCGGTAAGCTTTTCGCTGTAAAGCATACTGCCCGCGCGGAGCGACGCCAAACTTTCGGCGTTAATCATATCAATCATACCCTCTGCGGAAGATAAAGACAACTTGCCGTTTACGAATGCGCGCTTTGTAAATTCTCCCCTGTCCGCAGATCTTGCGCCGAGCTCAAAGGTCCTTTTAAGTATTCCGCGCGATATATGTACTCCGCCGTGGCAGTGAAATTCAACCGTATCTTCACCGGTAAAAGATTTGGGAGCCTTGAAGTATACGCACATTCCGAAATCCTCGAACCCGCCGCCGTCGATATTGCCCGCATACATAACGTTAGGCTTAAAGTCTTTGACTGCGGTTTTGCCTGCGGGCGTAAACATCTGCCCTGCGATTTCTAACGAATTTTCTCCGCTCAACCTGATTATTGCTACTCCGCCCGTTCCCGAAGCGGTTGCTATTGCCGAAATAGTATCCATAAATAAATTATAACAGCTTCCTTACTTTATTGCAATAAAAAAGGCGCGTATAGTGCGCGCCATTGATATTATTTATCGAAATCTTCAAAAGGGTCTTGCGGTGTGCCGAAATTGCCTTGCGCGTCCGAATTACCGCCTAAGCCGTCAAAAGGGTCGGCTCCGCTTCCGCCGTTACCGTTATCGTTCGGGGTACGGTTATAGGGATTCTGACCGTAATTCTGATTATACGGATTATTGTAATTCTGCTGGCGGTACTGCTGGTACTGCCGATACTGCCTTGCCTGTTCCGCGCGGATAAAGTCTTTATAGCTTACCGCCTTGTTGTTGCGCACTATGAAGAACAGTACGCCCATAATGGGAAAAATTACGCTTGTTATAGTGAAAATAAAGTATCTTCTGCAAGCGTAAGTCTGGAAGAAGCATATCAGAATTATTATTTTCAAAGCGAAGAAAACGACGTCGAGTACGCTGATGATATAGGTATATAAATAATTGTATACCCACGACGCCCATTGCAGATTTGCCGGCACGTTATCGTTTACAACGTAAGTTACGAAGTTACCGCCTAAATAGGTTTCAACTTCTCTTACGAGATAATTCCCGTTTTTCAAAAAACTTTCGGCTACCAGAAATAAAATATAGAGCCCGACTAAAAGCACCTCCGCAACGGCGGTCCCGATTGCGACGGTTCTGGCGTCTACTTTATAGAATTTATTTTTCTGTGCACAAACGCCAATATAGTAAGTATTGAAAAAAGGAATGAACGCCATCCATTTGTTTTTATAGCCTTCACGGCAGGCTATCGTATACAGCGCCACCGCCTGAAAGACGAATACAAGCGCAAAACAAAGCCCGCCTATCGTATACGGGACCCATTCGCTGTTCGTAAACGTTTTCGTACCATACACGTATCTGAAAAAATCCATATAATCTCCCTTTCTTTTTATTATATTTTATTATCCGATAATGTAAATATTAAAACGGTTATGTGAAATTATTGTTAAAAAAGCATACAGCCGTAATCCACGCTTTCAAGCGTGAGACCTTTTGCCGGCATAGTTTTCCCGACGGAGCTTCTGTCGCCGTATTCGAGCGAACGGCTAATCATCTCTTCCGTAAGTCTGCCTGCCGAATAATAAATCATTGTTCCGACGAGCGTCCTTACCATATTGTAAAGAAAACCGTTGCCGGTTACGGAAACCGCTATATCGCATCCGTCGCGCTTTATTTCTATCGAGTAAATTCTGCGTACGGTGGTTTTTACCTGCGAGCCTGCCGCACAATAAGCCTTGAAGTCGTGCTCGCCCTCAAAAAGCTTCGCAGAATATTCAAGCTTTTCCAAATCCACGTTATAATTAATCTGTACGGAATACCTGTCCTTTAAAGGCTGTCTGCGGGGCGAAAGATAAAACCTGTAACAGTAAGTTTTCTTCTTTGCGCTTGACTGCGCTTCAAACCAGTCGGGTGCTATAACCGTTTTAAGAACGCTTATATCCTGCGGAAGGCGCGCGTTCAGGGCGTCGGCAATCTTTTCCGCGGGAATGGAAGTTTGGACGTCGAAATGGCAGACCTGTGCTTTTGCGTGAACTCCGCTGTCTGTTCTTCCGCTTGCAATTACGTTGACTTTACAGCCGAACGTATCTTCGAGTGCTTTTGTAAGCTCCTGCTGTACGGTGACGGCGTTTTTTTGTATCTGCCACCCGCCGTAAGCGGTTCCGTCGTAAGTTAAAAGCAATGCGTATCTCATCAGCTTAACCTTATATATTCGTATATTTCGGGAAAAATATTCCAGGCGTAAATATTCAGCAACACGACGCCTGTAATCAGCCCCGCGAACAACAGGGTTATCAGAAGATCGCGCCAGCTCAATTTAAGCTTTTTATACTTCGTTCTGTTTTTGGAACCCGAATAGCACCTTGCGTCCATAGCGTCGCCCAACTCCTCCGCGCGTCTGAACGCACTTATCAGAAGGGGTATCAAAATGGGAACTATTGCTTTAATGCGCTTGAAAATATTTCCGCTTTCGAAATCCGCGCCCCTTGCCTTCTGCGCAGATATAATGCGGTTGGTTTCGTCGATTAAAGTAGGAATAAACCTCAAAGCTATCGACATTATAAGCGCAAGCTCGTGGACAGGGAAGCGTATCCATTTTAACGGCGTCAGCAGACTTTCGATTCCGTCGGTAAGCTCTACCGGCGTAGTCGTCAAGGTGAGCAGAGCCGAACCCATTACCAAAAAGAAAAGCCTGAACACGAAAAATACCGTAAATATGATACTTTCGCGGTAAATTTTTATAAAGCCCCAGTGAACTAAAAGATGCTCTCCGCCATGGAAAAAAAGATTTAAAACGGCGGTGAATATCAGCAATACTATTATCGCTTTAACGGAACGCAGAACGCTTCCGACCGGCACGCGCGAAGCAATTACCGTTGCGGTAAGCACGATAAAACAAAGCGTTAAAGAATAGAAGTTTTTTGCAAGGAAAAGCGCGACTATATACGCTATCAGCGCCATAAGCTTTATACGCGGGTCGGATTTGTGCACAAATGATTTTACGGGATAATACTGCCCGAAGGTTACGTCGTTAAGCATTTCCGCCTCCGTAAATTTCCAAAACCTTTCGGGTAAAGTCTTCCGAAGTGCAGTTGCATTCCACCGTTATGCCGGCTTTGGCTAACTCTTCGCTGACCTTTGAAGTCAACGGAACGTCAAGCCCTAACTCCCGCAGGGTTTCGCTTTGCGAAAAGAGCTTATAAGGTCTGTCGCACAGCACCGCCTGTCCGTTGGAAATTACTACCGCCTTTGTACAGTTTTCGGCAACCTCGTCCATATCGTGGGAAACGATGATTACCGTCCTGCACCACTCTTTGTGAAGCTTATGCAAAAGCGCGATAATTTCCTTTTTCCCCAGAGGGTCAAGCCCTGCCGCAGGCTCGTCGAGAATTAAAATTTTAGGTTTGGTAACTATTACGCCCGCTATCGCTACGCGCCGTTTTTGACCGCCGGATAAATCGAAGGGCGACTTGTCCTTTATTTCGTTATAGTCAAGCCCTACCATTTCGATACTGCTTTTAACCGCTTCTTCCACCTGTTCAGAGGTAAGCTCTTTATTGAAATTTTTCAGCCCGAACGCAACGTCGGCAAAAACGCTTTCGGCAAAAAGCTGATATTCGGGATACTGGAAAACCATTCCCACGTCGGCGCGGAGCTTGCGGAAATCACACTTTTTCTGAGTTAAGTCGTATCCGCCGATTTTAATTTCGGGCAAAATGGGCGGAGTCTGTCCCTTTTTTACACGCTTTTTACGGTATTTTTTTTCCGCCTGAGGAAGCTTAATAAGCGCGTTGAAATGCTGAACGAGCGTTGATTTTCCGCTTCCCGTATGTCCGATTATACCGAAAAATTCACCCTCGTCGATGTGCAGATTTATTCCGTTTAAAGCCTTGGACGCAAAGGGCGATTTTCTTGAATACGTGAAGGTAAGATTGTTTACGTCTATATCCCACTCGTGCGCGGAATTTATTTCCTCATCGTCAACGGGTGATGAAACCGCGTCGAATATACCTTTGTTTTTAAAATTTTCTTTAATCGAGTCTGCAAGCTCTTCCGCCCTGAGCACGTTTTTAACGCTCATTCCTCCGCGGTTCAGCGAATTGACTATTTCGGTTATGCGCGGTAGGCAAAGATTATACGCTTCCAGCTTATCGCCGTTTTCGAAAATTTCCTCCGGAGTACCGGACAAAACTATCTCACCGCGGTTGAGAACGACTGTCCTGTCGGCAAGCAAAGCCTCCTCCATAAAGTGAGTAATGAGAATTACGGTCATTCCCTCTTCTTCGTTAAGCCTTTTAATAACCTCAATTACCTCGCGCCTGCCCTTAGGGTCGAGCATTGCAGTCGATTCGTCCAAAACTAAAATTTCGGGCTTAACCGCAAGTACGCCCGCGATTGCAATGCGCTGTTTCTGTCCGCCCGAAAGGCGCGAAGGCGTCGAATGGCGGAATGCCTCCATTCCGACCGCTTTAAGCGCCCATTCTATTCTTTCGCCGATTTCCTCACGCTTTATACCGATGTTTTCGGGGCCGAAGGCAACGTCGTCCTCTACGATTGACGCAACCATCTGATTGTCGGGGTTCTGAAAGACAATACCGACGTGTTTTCTTATTTCCAGCGGATTTTTGCCCTCGGCGACGTTCATACCGAGAACCTCTATTTTACCCGAATCGGCTTCCAAAAGTCCGTTTATCAGTCGGGCAAGAGTCGACTTACCGCTTCCGTTATGACCGATAACGGAAAGGAACTCGCCTTTCTTTACGGTGAGATCTATTCCGTTAAGCGCCCAGACGCCATCGGTGCCGGGATACGCAAATTTAATTTTTTCAAACGTAATAACGTTTTCGTTCATTTCAGCCATAAAAAAATTATACCATTAAAAATTGATTTTAACAATAAAGTCACGCGATTTTTTTGGATTTTTTTAACAAATTTTCATACTAAGTTCAAAAGGCTTAATAAAAGCCCTCAAAGGCGAGGTGTATATAGCTCGATAAAATAATACAATCTTTGCGCAGATTTTAAAGTTGAGAAAAAAGCGGATAAAAAATAATTATGCTTTATTCAATTTTAACGGCAAAACGACGCGTTGTCCGTTGACTTTTTTTATAATTCAAAGTATAATTATATGCGTGCAATAAGCAATATTATTATAAATAACAATCGGAGGTTATCAGATGAAAAAATTGACTATTGACGGCAATACCGCCGCTAGCCACGTTGCTTACGCTTTTTCGGAAGTTGCCGCAATTTATCCCATCACCCCCTCTTCGCCTATGGCTGAAGTGGCGGACGAATGGGCTACCGTCGGCAGAACGAATATGTGGGGGCAGAAGGTTAAAATTGCCGAAATGCAGTCGGAAGGCGGTGCCGCGGGCGCCGTACACGGATCGCTTTGCGCAGGCGCTTTAACCACCACCTACACCGCATCGCAGGGCCTTTTATTAATGATTCCCAATATGTACAAAATATCCGGCGAACTTATGCCTATGGTTATGCACGTTTCCGCACGTGCGCTTGCCGCTCATTCGCTCAATATTTTCGGCGACCACGCAGACGTTATGGCGTGCCGCCAGACGGGCTTTGCAATGATTTGCGACGGCTCTGTTCAGGAGGTTATGGACTTAGGCCTGGTTGCCCACCTTTCCACTTTAAAAACGAAAGTTCCGTTTATCAACTTCTTCGACGGTTTCAGAACCTCGCACGAGGTTGCTAAAATCGACGTTTGGGACGAGACTGACGACTACGCAGAAATAAGAGCGATATGCGACGAAGTAGGACTTTCGGAGGATATTGCGGATTTTAAATCGCGTTCGCTAAATCCCGAACACCCTATACAGAAAGGTACGGCACAGAACGGAGATACTTATTTCCAGAACAGGGAAACGGCAAACAGCTATTACGAAGCCGCTCCCGCTATCGTTCAGCAGATGATGGACGTCGTATCTAAAAAATGCGGAAGAAAGTACCACCTCTTCGACTACGTAGGCGCAAAGGATGCGGAGTATGTAATCGTTGCAATGGGTTCGGGTTGCGAAACAATCGAAGAATCTATAAACAAGCTCAATAAAACGGGTAAAAAATACGGACTTGTAAAGGTTCGTCTTTACAGACCCTTCGTTGCCAACGCATTTGTTAAGGCTTTGCCCAAGACGGCAAAGAAAATTGCAGTGCTTGACAGAACAAAGGAGCCCGGCTCGCTGGGCGAACCCTTATACCTTGACGTTTGCTCGGCTCTTTTGGAAAAGGGCGTTACCGATATTAAGGTCGTAGGCGGTAGATACGGATTAGGCTCGAAAGAATTTACGCCTTCTATGGTGCTTGCGGTTTATAAGAACCTTGAAAAGGACAAACCCAAGAACCACTTCACTATCGGTATATACGAGGACGTTACCAATTCTTCGCTCAACTTCTCGGAGAAATTCGACGCCGCTCCCGCAGGCTCGACAAGCTGTAAATTCTACGGCTTAGGTTCGGACGGTACGGTAGGCGCAAACAAAAACTCGATTAAAATTATCGGCGACCACACCGACAAACACGCACAGGCTTATTTCTTCTACGATTCGAAGAAGTCTGGCGGTATCACAGTTTCCCACCTCCGCTTCGGCGATTCGCCTATTCAGTCGGAATACCTTATCGACTCGGCTGACTTCGTTCAGTGCTCCAACCCCTCGTACGTAACCCGTTACGATATGACCAGCGACATCAAAGAAGGCGGTACGTTCCTTATCAATACAAACGCTACCACCGTTGAAGCGCTTAACGATTTCCTGCCCGCGAAAGTCAAGCAGGATATTGCCAAAAAGCATATTAATCTTTACGTTATCGACGCAATCAAAATTGCCGCCGATCTGGGACTGAGAGGAAGAACGAACACGATTTTACAGTCGGCATTCTTCCGCGTAAATCCTCAGATTATGCCCTACGACAAAGCAATCGAATATATGAAATATATGGCGAAGAAATCTTTCGCAAGAAAGGGCGATTCTGTGGTTCAGATGAACTATAACGCTATCGACGCGGCGGCAGGCGATAATCTTATCAAAATCGACGTTCCCGCATCGTGGGCAAAAGCAACGTCGGGCGCGGAAATGGTTAAGGGCGCGGATAACGCTTACTATCAGGAGATTATCAAACCTATCCTCTACCTCGAAGGCGACAAGCTTAAATCTTCACAGTTCAACGCCGACGGACACGTTCCCACAGGCACTACGAAGTACGAAAAACGCGGAGTTGCGGTTCTCGTCCCCGAAATCATTCAGGACAAATGTATTCAGTGCGGAACCTGCTCGTTCGTGTGCCCTCACGCTTGTTTGAGACCCGCACTTGTTGCCAACGGCGCAGAAAAACCCGAAACGCTTACATTAAAGCCCGCAATCGGTCTTGCAGGCTACGAATACAAGATGCAGGTTTCACCGCTTGACTGTATGGGCTGCGGAGTATGCGCAACGGTCTGCCCTGTAAAAGACGGCGGAGCAATCAAGATGATACCTCTTGCGGAATCGCTTGATAAAGGCGAAGACAAAAACTGGGAATACACTGTTGAACTTCCCGATGTAGATACCTCTAAATTCAAAGTAAGTACCGTTAAGGGTTGTCAGTTTGCTACTCCCCTCTTCGAGTTCTCGGGCGCGTGCGCAGGTTGCGGTGAAACGCCTTACGTAAAGGTTATTACACAGCTGTTCGGCGAAGATATGATAATTGCAAACGCAACGGGCTGTTCATCGATTTACGGCGGTTCGTCACCCACCTGCCCCTATACCACAAACAAACAGGGACGCGGACCGGCCTGGGCAAACTCGCTGTTCGAAGACAATGCAGAGTTCGGCTACGGTATGAACCTTGCTTATACGGCAAGAAGAAACGCGGTTAAAGCAAAGGTAGAAAAGCTTGCAGAGCTTTGGAACGGCGAAGGCAAAGAAATTTGCAAAGCTTACCTTGATGCGTTCGAGGACAGAGAACCTTCCAAAAAGGCAAGCGAAGCGCTTGTAAAGGCTTTGGAAAGCTGTAACGGTTGCGGGTGTGAAGCCGATGCACTCGTTAAAGAAATACTTGCTTCAAAAGACTGTCTTGCTAAAAAATCAATCTGGATATTCGGCGGAGACGGTTGGGCATACGATATAGGCTACGGCGGACTTGACCACGTGCTTGCTTCGGGTGAAGACGTGAACGTACTCGTACTCGATACCGAAGTTTATTCCAATACGGGCGGTCAGGCCTCAAAAGCAACGAATATCGGCGCGGTTGCAAAATTCGCCGCAGCAGGCAAGAGAGTAAAGAAAAAGGATTTGGGTATGATTGCAAAGTCCTACGGTTACGTTTACGTAGCGCAGGTTGCAATGGGCTCCAACCCCGCACAGCTTTTAAAAGCTTTGACGGAAGCCGAAGCTTACCACGGACCTTCACTTATCATTGCTTACGCTCCCTGCATCAATCACGGCATTAATATGACGAAGAGCCAGCTTGAAGAAAAGGCGGCAGTTGACTGCGGTTACTGGCAGCTGTACAGATACAACCCCGACGGCGAACAGTTCACGCTCGATTCAAAAGAGCCTACGGGTGACTATCAGGCATTCCTTGCAGGCGAAACGAGATACGCTTCCCTTGTTAAGACTCAGGGCGCAGAGGTCGCAAACGAGCTGTTCAAGAGAACCGAGGAATCTGCAAAAGAAAGATTCGAAACCTATAAAAAGCTTTCGGATAATAAATAATCAAATCAACAGTTACGGCGAACTCCGAAGGAGTTCGCCGTATTTCTATTCAGAATTACATAAATTAAGGCGCGCCGGCTTATTGCGGGCGCGCCCTTTATCGTTTGATAATAATTATCAGTCCCAGTCACCCAAGAAGTTGAGCGTCAGGTAAGGAGCCTTGTAACGGTCGTCCGAGCCTTCGTCAGCCCTTACGATAGTCCAACGCGTTACGGTATCGAGAGCAAGATATTCACCGTACTCATCTTCGAGATATAGCGGATGATTTTTGAGGTTGTCTTCGGTGAACACTTCTACGTCGTAGTCGGAATTGTACTCTTCCAAAAGACCGATACAGTTCTTTACCGAGACTACCGTTCGTGCGCTTGAGGAGAAGTTACCGATTATAGGCGACGCGTTCTTTAACGCAACGTCTTTTTCTTCACCTGCAATATAGAAAGTTGCAAGAGATATACATCTTGAAATTTCAAGTACGCCTACACCGCCTTTATGATAACCGAGCATACCGCCGAGTCTTGACGAACCGGGAGAAGTGCCTGTTTCCAGACGGCCCGCATAATAGCACTGCGTGATAATCAGCTTATCGCCTTCCTTATCTTCCCAAGCGGCCACCATACCGGCGCCTTCGCCTACCGAAGCGGCCTCTATGTCTGTACGGACATAGCAGTTATCTATACTAATGGTGTGCTCGTATACCTGAACATAACCTATCAGTCCGCCGACGCGCTGAGATCCGGAAATCTTGTGGCTTGCGTCGTTTACGATAGATACCTGCGAAATCGTTATATCTCCGCCGGAATGGCTCTTGTCGCCGACGTGGCCGATAAGCGCCGCAACGCGGGCATTAGAGCTGTTAATATTTACGTTAGTGAATGCGATATTATAGAAATCGCCACCCGAGCATTCGGACACGAGGCCGACCTTATCTGCACTGCCGTTGATTGACATATTGTCAATCTTGACGTTCATAATCGTTCCGCCCGTAACCTTATAGAAGAAGCCTAAGTTGGTAGTTGACATATTCGAAAGCGTATGTCCGCAACCGTTGAATACCCCTTCGAAGCCGTTAGAGCTTGACGTGAACTTCTTACCGCTGAAATTAAGGTCTTTGGTAAGCGCGTAAATCGTCTGTGACGGAACTTCACTACCTAAAAGATTGCCTGCGGCAATAGATATAAACTGGTCTTCTTTTGTGATATTAATTCTGTTAATCTTTGCTTTATACAGCCGGGAAGTAATTTCCCCGCCTGCATTTCCGAGTGCGTAGTATACGTGATACGAAGAATTATTTGCGTTTTCAAAGTTGAAGCTGATTGCCGTATCTCTGAACTTTTCGGCTTTTACGCCCGAATACGACTTGATATTTTCCGCAGTAAGATCGGTAAGCTCGGTAGCAGAAGAAACTGCGTAAAGTATACCCGTTGCACTGCTGGGCTCGCCCGTAATTGCAAAACCGGTACGGTTAGCCTTAACTACCGATTCGCCCTTGAAGTCAACGTCTCCCATCATACTTGCAACGTATATCTTATAAGACATTGTGCTTGCGTCCGTTGAACCTTTAAGCGAAACGCTGTGGATTACGGTGTATACGCCGGCAACCGAAGGAGTAAACTGTTTGATTTCAACAGGGTGGGTATTGGCGTTAAGCTGATACATATAAGTCGTCGTAACGTCGTATGCAGACTTATCTAACAGCTTTTCGCTGTCGGGATAAAGTCCGTTGTTTACCATTACTTCGGGTTCGACGAACGGCTTATACATATCGACGATAGCTTTTCCGTCGGCATTTACGATGCCGTTGTCGTTTACGATGCTTCCGTCTGCCGCCTTAACGTAAATTTTACCTACCGAAGCAGAGCCCTTTTTAAGAGTCAGCACGAAATCCTTCGTAACGGCCGCGTCACCCTTAGTAATGGTTGCGGTAAGCGTTATCTGCTTATCCTCGTCAGCATCACGCTGAATTTCGATAAGCACGTACTCCGCGCCCGATCCCTTATCTACAATAATTTCGTCGGCGCCGTCTTTAACAGTGGCGTACTCGGAATTATCTACCGTCCATTCTATATCGACGTTAAGCATTTTGGAAGGAACTTGGAAATCCTGGTAAACCGCGTCTTCTTCACAGGTAATGGTTAACGCGTCGCTTGCACGCATTACCATTGCCATATCTTCGGAAGCCAACGTTCCGTCGGTTATATCGTTCAGATAGAAGTGAGTATAATCTTCCCAGCTTGTAAGATTCAGCTCGGACCCCGCGGAAGCGTCGCCTAACAACTCTTTGATAAGCGCTTCTCCCTCCGCCGTCTTTGCCATAACGTCGCCCATATTGACAGAGTGGTCTGCGTTACGGTATTTAAGATGAACTCTGGTATCCTTTAACGAAACGATTTTACCGTTTTCTATGACCATCGAGTCATCGTTACCTTTCAGTGTGTTTGCGTCGGTGAAATCGTTGGGAAGCTTTTTGAACATTGTCTTCACGTCGATTTTTGATATCTGCGACGTGAAAGGCTCGACGAGTGTATCTTTGGTGTCCGCTTCCATAACGCCCTTGATTATACTGGTTCTTTCACCTGCATCAAGCAAGCTGTTCATTACGGTACCGCGATAGTTATCGGGTTCAAGCGATTTTGCATTTTCATCACGAACAGAAAGAACGCTGTTTAGTGCGTTATAGCTGTACGTCTGGCGCGCGACGTCAATATTGGAATGCGCGTCGAAATTTTCAACACCCCTGATATAGCCGTTATCGTCAACCATTGCAGAGTTATTGTACGACGTTACCATTGTCGACTTGATGTAGCCGGGGTTGGAGTTGTCTGTTACGCCGTGCATTCTGTTGCCGTAGGCAAGGCAGTTATAGAGTATAACGTCGCCTTCCATTATAGATCCGCCCAGTTTGAAGCCGTTGCCGTCGCCGTCGCGGGTCATATAATCGTTTTTCGAGTTTTCGTTGACGTGATACTTAGCTGTTTTATCGTACGTGGGGAACAATGAATTGCATTCGTCCCTCGTATATTCGAGATAACCGTTTTCGAACGCAACGCAGTTATACATAATTACCGTACCGATATTGCCGGAATCGGTCTTTGCGTATAAGTCCCAGCCGTCATCGGAGTTACGGTATGCGATACAGCCGTCGAATACGTTGCCGAAGCCTACCGTAAGCTTTGCCGCGAAACCGTCGGCGTTTTCGCCGAACGTTTCGTTATCGTAATTGTTGTGCGAGGTACAATCCTTTACAAGATTGTAGCTCGGCCACTGAAAAATGGAATTGAAGTAATTTTGCGCTCTTCCAAGCTGTAAGCCCGTATCGCGGTTGTTGTAAAATTCGCTGTATTCAACGGTGTTATAGCTTCCGCCGATATACAGTCCGTTGTCGCCCGCTCCGCATATATCGACTCCGTACCAGTAAATATAATCGGTATCGATTTCGACTCCGCGGTTAGAAGAAAGGAATTTCATTGCGCTGAAATCGAGAACCGCCTGCGTTTCAGTACCGGCATAACCGCTTTCTTCCTTTTCAAGCGCGGCGTTGACGATACGTATATATTTGTTATACGCACCCTTAACGTCTTTGCTTTCCATTTTTATAAGGTTTTCGAGATTGTAAGTTCCCGGCAGGACGTAAAGCGTGTCTCCCGCCTGAAGCTTTGTATCGAGACTGCTTGTAAGAATATCGAGAATGTTGAACGGATCTTCAAGCGTACCTTTCGCGTTGACGCTGTTGCTGGGGACGTCAGACGCCGTATAATAGACGTTGCCGACCGCCGACCTCGTCTGACCGAGCGCCGTATCTATGACTACCGTTTTCTTTGTTTTGGAAGAACCGTCGGCAACGGGCGTATTATCGTTACCGTTAAATAACGATACTGCACCTCCGACAACCGTAGCCGATATCGCAAGAGCGGCTATTGCAGAAAATATCTTTTTACCTGATTTTAATCTTTTCATTTTCGTCTACCCCCTCTTATACGTTATCTACCATTACGATAGAATGAATTCTGGCAGCCTTGTTAAAGCTTTTATCGCTTTTATCTACGTGACCGACGATAGCGTACGTACCCGGCTTTGTTACCGTAAACGTCAATTCAGTCGTAGCCGTACCGGAAACCACGTACGTATTCGCCTTTGTGTACGTCTTAACGTTCTGCGTTGCGGTTGCAATATAACTACCCGTGCCGTCCATAAACCCGACGCTTGAAGAGTTGCTTCCGCCGCTTGAACTGAAGCCTATCGTAATCGTACCTGTGCCGTAGAAGGTTACGTAGAAGCCTACGCCTTTTATTTCCACAACGTCCGATCCGCCGAGATCAGCACTTCTGTACTGCGCGTAATTATAATCGGAAGCCGCACCTGTGGGATCGTACAGTTTAAGGAAAGCGTTAGCTCCTTTCAGATTGCTCTGTTTAAGGGGAGTTTTATCCGCAGTTATTCCCGATGCGTCGATTGCTCCGTAAACGTACTTATAGTTAAGTGTCGTTCCCTGAGGGGGTACGACGGTTGTATATTCTACGTCGGTTGTTTTAGTAACGCCTGTGCCCTTAGCGTCGTAATCGGTATACGTTACGGTTACTGTATTTTTACCTACGGTAAATGTGTCGAGATCGAAGCTGCAATTTGCAGAAGCGATTTCTTTGGTTACGCCCGTTACGTAGGTTGCCGTAAACTTCCAGGTATCAGAAATTACGTCAACGCCCGCAGGCTGGCTTAAAGTACCTTCCTTAAATTCGAACCCCGTCATAGTGTCGTTTACGTAAACGAGAACGAAGCCCGTACGGTTAAAACTTGTTACGTCGGAAATCTTTTCAACCCAGATCGCATACGCGCCCGCACCAACCATAGCTTTACCGTCGGTTAAAGGGATTTCTTCCTTACCTCTGAAAAGCTTAGCGGTATAATCTGTAATTTCGTTTCCTACCGAGCCGTCGTCGTTTACTTCTTTAACTACTATTTTCGTAGTGTCGATTTCCACTTTCTTCGTTTCAGCCGAAAGATTGAAAGTATCCTCCGTTCCTTCCGCAAGTTTTACTTCGAGTCCTTCGAATTCGGGACGTGCTTTTACCGTAACGTTATATGCTCCGTTTTTGGTTACTCCGTCGAAAGTATAACTTATTCCGATAGCGTAAACGCCTGCTTCGCTGCTGTTGAAAGCCGAGCTGTCAACGGTGTAATCATCTTCCGACAAGGCAACCGTTTTATCGGGATTAGTTAAAACCGCAGTTACGGTAAGTCCCTGCGCAGTGAACTGTTCGCCGATAAAATAATCGGTTTTTGCATTTGACGCGTCAACGCTTATCGACTGTAAAACCGCTTTTTCACCGCCGTCATCGTTATTGCCATTATTGCACGAGTTACAGCCGGCCAAAGTAATTGCAAGGGCCGTAATCATCGCAAGAAGAAAAGGAATAACGCGTTTGAATTTCTTCATTCTATCCTCCAGTTTTATTTTTATTCCTGAAATTATTATTTATAAATATTGCAAAAATAGCCGTACAAACAAAATTTCTGAACATATATATTTTATCATTACATTACTCGAATGTCAAGATTTTATGAAAAAATCTGACAAATTCTGGTTATAATTATAAACCGCGCTTTATCAAAGCGCGGTTTATTTTATTCGTTGAAAAGTCTGTTTCTTTCAATGATATTTTTATTTACTTTATTTATATAAGTAACCAGATCTTTGGGAGATGCGTAACGCTCTATCCTGTCTTCGCTGAAAAGCTTTTTTGAAATTGCGTTCGCGCCCACTGCGATATTATCTGAAATTTCCTCCATTACGTCGATATTGTATACGCACTCTTTGCCCGGTCTGCACCAGCCTACGTTTTCAAGTCCGCCCGCCTGATATTTCTGACGGTAAAGATAATACGGCGCATATCCCGCTTCCGTCAGAAGCTTATCGGAAAGCTCTACCATATCGGAGATACCCGCGACATTAAGCCTTTTTACGCGTTCTTTTAATTTCGCGCCCGACTTTAAAGACAGAGTATGCACCGTAACGTTTTCGGGATTTAATGAAACGGCGCGCATTAACGACCTTTCGAAGTCGGCAACCGTTTCGTCGGCAAGACCTGCAATTAAGTCCAGATTGATATCGAAGCCGTACTTCCTTGCAAGACGAAATGCGCTTTCGGTCTGTTCTGCGGTGTGCCGTCTGCCTATCGCCTCAAGCGTTTTATCGTTGAAGGACTGCGGATTTACGCAAATGCGCGTAACGCCGAACTGCTTTGACAGCTTTAACTTTTCATCGGTGAATACGTCGGGTCTGCCTGCCTCTACGGTGTACTCTTCGGGGTTAAGTCCGTTTAAAGCCAGATAAATTCGCGTTAAATGTTCTTCGCTTAAAACGAAGGGCGTTCCTCCCCCAACGTATATGCTTTTAAGATTTTTGATAAGAGGCTTAACCGCTTCTATTTCGCGCACGAGGCATTCGATATATTCGTCTATATATTTCTGCGTTGCGCTTACGGGTGCGGTTATAAACGAGCAGTATTCGCATTTTGTCGGACAAAACGGAATACTTACGAACAGATCCTGTCCGCCCCTGTTTGCGTATACCGGTTCCTGTACGGAAAGTATCCGCCCTACCAGCGCCGTCTTTTTTTCGCTTACGTCCATTTGTTTGAAAAGTTCACGAAAATCGCGCCCTTCCGTCCGTTCCGTATACGCAAGCTTAGTAGGGCGTATTCCCGTAAGCGCGCCCCAGACAAGCGAACCCTTGACCTTTGAAAGAACGCTGTAAAAAGCAAGCTTGCAGTACCTTTTAGCAAGGCGCTTGAAAATCAGGTCGTTTTCGACTTCTTCCTCGTTCTCGAAATCGTAGAAAACGCCGTTATATTCTATCGAGTTGAAAAATTTACCCCCGCCGAATGAAAAATAATGGGTAAAATCCTCTTCTTCGCTGTCGAATGCGCGGAGCATATCCATTATTTCGGGACGCAGGGTTTCCGAATTAGTATTTAACATATTGATTATATTTGCGCTCGTAATCGAGCTCGGTTTCTTCGCCGTGTCCGCAGTATACGGTAAAATTACCGTTGAGCGCATACAGCTTTTTAATGCTTGCGCAAAGCGTTCTGAAATCACCGCCGTATAAATCGGTTCTTCCTATTCTTCCCAAAAACAGCGTATCGCCCGTAAACAGATTGTTTCCGCATCGGTAGCAAACTCCGCCTGCGGTATGCCCCGCCGTCAGAACAACTTCGAAATCCATTCCCGCGAGCGTGATTATGTCGCCGTCATTTAAGGTTTTGTAAATTTCAAATTCGGGAATGTATACGCCCCCGAATAGAGAGCGGTTTTCCTCACTGAAAATACAGTCCTTTTCAAACTGACCGCAGTAAATAGGAACGCCTTGCGAAAAGAACTCTCCGCACCCGCCGACGTGGTCGAAATGGCCGTGCGTCAAAAGTACGGCAACAGGCGTAAACCCCCGTTTTTCGCATTCGTTATACACGCTTTTATCTGCGCAGTCCACTACGACCGCCGTCTTACCGTCGGCAGTGCAGATATAAGAATTACATCCGAAGCCCTTTGGCAATACTTTGAAAATGCGTATCATTTCGTAGTCCTGAAAACGTCTATTACGCGTTTATCCCTTTTGATACGGTTGACGAGTAAATCTATATCGGAACGCTTATTGATTTTAATTCTTATATCGAACTCTGCGTTGCTATCCTTGGTTATTCTGCCGTTTATAGTGGTCATACTAAGTTTAAGCGAAGCTATTTCCGCGGAAATGAATGCCACCAGCCCGTTATCGTCCTCGGCGACTATTTTAAGACCCGCGATAAATTCGGACTGTTCGCCCGTCCACTGTGCGGGCTGAATACGTTCGGCGTCCTCGTTTATAATATTCGGGCAGTCCGCGCGGTGAATAATCACTCCCCGTCCGCGCGACACGAAACCGACGATTTCGTCCCCCGGTACGGGGTTACAGCAATGCGCGAATTTGACCAACAGACCGTTTAACCCCTTTACCGCAACTCCGCCCGCATTAGCGTGCCCCGTCTTGCCTTCCGATAAGTTCGCTACGGATTTGGGAACTTCCTTTTTGTAGTAGTCGATAAGCTTGAAAATTACCGAATTTACACTGACCGCACCGTATCCGATTGAAGCCATCATTTCATTTACTGACGAAAAAACAAGCTTGTTGGAAAGGCGTTTAAAAGATTCTTCCGTTAATAAATCGGCAAGGTTATATCCCCTCTTTTTTGCTTCCATTTCGAGCATTGCCCTGCCCGTTTTTGCATTTTCATCCTTCATTTCGCGTTTAAAAAACGCGCGGATTTTTGCGCGGGTAGAGCCCGATTTAACGAATTTAAGCCAGTCCCACGACGGGCCTTTTGCGGTTGCCGAAGTCAGAATTTCGACAACGTCGCCCGTACTCAGCGACGAATTTAAGGGAACGATTCGGCCGTTTACCTTTGCACCCACGCATTTGTTGCCGACCTGTGAATGTATTGCATAAGCAAAATCTACGGGCGTTGCCTCCAACGGCAGTGAAATTACTTTGCCGTGGGGAGTGAATACCAAAAGCTCGTTAGAATATAAATCGGTTTTAAGCGAGTCGACAAACTCCTTTGAATCGTTTAAACTGCCCTGCCAGTCCATTACGTCGCGTATCCACGCAAGGCGGGCGTCGAAGCCTGTTTCACTTGTTTTCTGCTCTTTATAACGCCAGTGCGCCGCAATACCGAACTCCGCCATACGGTGCATTTCCTGCGTGCGTATCTGAATTTCAAAGTATTGCCCGAAGTTGGTAACTACCGTCGTATGAAGCGACTGATACATATTGCGCTTAGGCGTTGCGATATAGTCCTTAATGCGCCCGGGAACCGGTTTCCACTGCTTGTGGATTTTACCTAAAATCTCGTAGCATTCGTCAATGGTTGCGACGATTACGCGGACGGCGGACAAATCGTAAATCTGGTCGAGCGTCTTACCCTGTTTTTTCATTTTCTTATATATTGAATAAAAATGCTTGGGTCTGCCGAAAACCTCGCCCTTGACACCGCTTTCTTTTAAAAGCTGTTTCAGCTCGGAAACGACGGTATTGACGAAAGTTTTACGCTCTTCTAATTTTTGGTGAATGTTGGTAACGAGATATTCGTAGCTTTCGGGGTCGAGATATTTTAAACACAAATCTTCAAGCTCGCACTTAATCTGCGAAATACCGAGTCTGCCCGCAAGCGGTGTGAAAATTTCAAGCGTTTCTTTGGCAATGCGCTGTTGTCTTTCATTTGAAAGGTAATTGAGCGAGCGCATATTGTGAAGCCTGTCGGCAAGCTTGATTATAATTACCCTGACGTCGTTTGCCATTGCTACGAACATTTTGCGGAAGTTTTCGGCATCCTCTTCCTCGTGAGAGGCAAAGCGGATTTTATCGAGCTTGGTAACTCCGTCGACGAGCGTAAGAATTTCTTCGCCGAAGCGGGCGCGCACGTCGTCGCAGGTTGCGGGCGTATCTTCGATTACGTCGTGGAGAAAAGCCGCCGCAACAGACGGCGTATCCATACCTAAATTTATTAATATTTCCGCCACCGCGCAAGGATGAGTAAAGTAAGGCTCGCCCGAGGCGCGTTTCTGCCCCTCGTGCATCTGGTCGGCGTAGCGGTACGCGGAAAACAACAGTTCTCTGTCGTTTTCGGGATAATTTTCTGAAATTTTATCAAGTACGGTTTTCATAACTTTTCTTTAACAGCATTTACTGTATTATACAATTCCGAATTTGCCAAATCGGTTTTTACACCGCGGAACAGCCTGAATTTTCCGTCTTCGAAAGATATTAAAAGCAACTGACGGAATACCTCGAAAGCGAAAGCCGCCTCTACTGCCGACGGGCAAATTCTGCTTTTAAGCGCAACTTCTCCGCTGTCCGCACCCGTTATCATACCCCCGTTTGCAACGACGGCCGAAAATATTTTCAGCAGATCACCTCTTTCGGAGGACAAAGACTTAATATAATTATACCCGCAAATATCACTGCACATAATTATATTTTTACCGTTAAGCCGATACCTTACGCCGTCGGGCTGGCGGTCAAGGAAAATTATACGCTTGAAACCGCTTAAATCACAGTCGGGCAACGGTGAAACGAGTACTGCGTCGGCAAGGTTACCCGACGAGAGAGTGAACAGCTCGACAGGGAATTTTTCAATATTTTTATAGCTTGCGAGAGTAGCGTAATCTGTCGCAACGTACAGCGTACCGTAGCTTGCGCCGGCCGACAAAATTTCGTCTATTTCCGCGTGCGTTTTTTCATAAATTTCACAGTCGGATTTCGGGCAGGCAAGCGTTAAAATATTGTTTACGGCTATCTCTTCCGCACAGTACCTGCCGGCGTCCCTGTCCGTTACTACGTCGCGGACGTAACCTTTTACGTATTCTCTTCCGCGGAATTTAGAAACGTTGTATTCGAAAACGTAGCTTTTGGGTGCGTGACTGTTCAAAAGATAGTTGAATTTTGCACCGCTGAAAAACATCAGGTCAAGCTTGTCGCTCTTTATCGAAATATGGGGTGACGCAGGCTTTACAGGGTTTGCTTCCGACACGCCTTCCTCTATTACGAACATAGGACGCCGGTTGCCCACCCCGAAGGGTTCAAGCATTTCAAGCTCGTGCGCGAAGCGCTCGGAATAGCACCTTTCAAGCTTTCCGCTGATATATACCGTATGCTCGAAATCAAAGGGTGAATATTTTTCTGAAAGATATTTATTTAACTGCTCTTCAAGCTTTTCGAAGTTTTCTATTTCTATATTTACGCCCGCGGCCTGTGCGTGACCGCCGAATTCGGCGATACATTCCTCGCAGGCTTTAAGCGCCTCGAACACGTTAATATTTTCAACCGAACGCACCGAGCCTTTAAGCATATTGCCGTTTTTGACGAACAGAAGCGCGGGGCGCGCGTATTCTTCCGCAAGACGGGCGGCAACGATGCCGACGAAACCCGTATTCCAGTTTTCGTCCCAAAGCATAATTACTTTGCCGTAAGCGCCCTTTTCCTTTATTTTCTGCTTCGCGCTTGCATACAGCTCGTCGCAGTATTTCTGGCGTTCGAGATTGTAAGCGGTAAGCTTTGCAGACAAATTGAAAATTTCGTTTTCGTCCGTTTCGGTAAACAGACGGAGAGCGGAATTTGCATCCCCCATTCTTCCTGCGGCATTTATCTTAGGTGCAAGAGAGAATGCAACCGTTTGTGCGGTAACCGCACTGTCCGCCTTATTGAAAAGCGAAGAATAACACGAACGGGGGCTGTCGTTTATAAGCTTTAATCCTTCACAGACTATACTTCTGTTTTCACCCGTCAGAGGCACGCTGTCTGCAACGGTTGCAATAGTTGCAAAATCGAGATACTGATAAGCGGACTCTCCGTTAAGCGCGACTGCAACCTTTAAAGCAACACCCGCACCGCACAGGTTATCGTAAATATAACCGTCGTTGAATTTGGGATTTATACAGATGCAATCGGGTATCGTATCGGGCAGTTCGTGATGGTCGGTAACGATTACCTCAGCGCCCTGCTCCTTTATGTACTCGACTTCTTCCGCACAGGAAATTCCGCAGTCGACGGTAATGAAAAGCTGAGGGAAATGCTCGTCGAAAATGCTATCTATCGACGTCTTATTAAGTCCATAGCCGTCGCGCCGTTCGGGAACGAAAATTACGGGAACAATCCCGAAATCGCACAAAGCGCGGTACATAATCGTAGACGCACAAACGCCGTCGGCATCGTAGTCGCCGTATACGGCAACCGACCAGTTTTCGTCGCGGGCACGCGTAATGAGCGCGACGGCTTCGGACATACCGCTCATTTTAAAGGGCGAAATAAACTGTTCGCGCGAAGGTCGGATAAAGGAAGTTATTTTTTCTTTATCGTCTATTCCCCTTCCGTACAGAATTTTTACGGTATCCTCCAAAAGCCCGCAATTTGTTGCGAGCTGTCTTACGGTATTTAACTGTTCTGCCGAAAATTCGTATTCGGGAATTATTTTTTTCATAGCGTTTTCAACAAAGTTGTTTTCGGTTTCTATAAGCAGGCAGCTTATAGTAATCGAAAACACAAGGGGCGGGTTAAAACCCCGCCCCAATACATTTTATTATTATTTTTTATTTTTAGAGCGGACTTTGACTGTATCGCCTATGCGCTTGATGCGCGTGTAAACGGAAGGCACAAAGAACGCCGAACCGTACATAGCGGAAGCTACGCTTAAAACCGCGAGCAACGCAGGCGTTAAAATTGTCAATACCGACATCGCGCTGATTGAAAGCAGTGCAAATATTACTACGGCAACCGTCGCTACCCCTACAACGGGATAGAGAATATTTTTAAGACTTTCTTTTACGCAAATATCAGTCTGACCGTCTCCGTCGATCTTTGCAAATGATTCCTTCTTTAAATTACGGCGGTATCTGTCAAACAGGTATCCGCACGCAATCATCGTAACGATAAGGGTGAGCGCACCGAACGCAACTGCGGATATACCGACGGGCACGCGCGTTATTGCAAGCAGCGACACGTAAATTACGAGATTATGGATATTGGCAAGGAAAGCGCCGAACGCCATAGTAATTTTATATCTTACGATAAAATAAAGGAACTGTAAAACCATTGCAGAGACAATCGCAATCGAAGCATAGGTCAACACCCTTCCGCCGTTAAGCTTTGCTTCAAGCACGTGGACGTAAGCATTGCTTTGTGCACCTTCGCCCTTGGCTTCCTTAAAAGCCTCCTGAATGACGGTTGCTGTTTCGGCAAGCTTACTTTCTTCAACACCTTTGTAGAATTTGAAGATAATTCTTCCGCCTTCGGAAGATTCGCCCGAAACAACCGTAAAATAACCCACTCCCGCTTTATCGAACACGCCGTCGCAGATTTCCATTACCTCAGCTTCGTCGCTGAAATCAACGTAAGCGTAGTTGATTTCTACGGTGTTATAGCTTTTAAACTCCGCTCCGTAATTGAAATATCCGTCTGAAACAAATTGACAAACGAGACCGACGGCAAGTCCTATGACCGCCACGATAACGGATATTATTATAAACAAGTGCATTTTGGAAGAAATTTTCAAATTAGTCATCTTCGAGTTCCTCCCTCTTAAATCCGCAGAATGCAAACTTATCACGCACTGTCGAGGATACCACGAACCACATAAACCGTGTGAACCAGTAAAGAAGATACGACGCAATCGATGCAATGAAGAATATCATTGCGCACGAGGCAATTTCGCCTACGCAGACGAGCGCAAGAATGAGCGAAACCGCAATGAGAACGATGTGAATCTCTAAAATGCCCTTTAAAAGGCTTTTGTATGCGGATTTTACGGCAGACTGAATAGTCTTGCCCTTCATAGTTTCCCCTCTGACCTTTTCAAATACCGCGAAGTTTACTCCGCACAGAAGCGCAAGCCCCGCAACCGCGAAGATTGCACCTGCAACGGTAAGCTGAATATCTATAAGCAGAAGCGCAACGATAATAGTCAGTGAATACACTAAAATTACTATCGCGTTTACGAAACCCAGCATTCTGTATCTTATTGCCGAATATACTATCGCCGCTACCATTAAAGCCAGAACCGCGCACATAAGATATATCGCGGAATAATCGCCGAGAACAGGACCTGTATAGATAACATCGATATCGTTATCGGTGCCGTAATCGAGTGCAAGCGAATTGCCTTTTAAGCACGAGTTGAGAATGGTTGCGTAGTTTACGGCACTCTGCTTGTCCGAAACGGTTATAAGAAAGCTATCCTGCGAAATCGCTTCGGAAATAGTCAGAGAAAGCAACTGGTTATCGCCCACGTAGAAACCGATAGCCTTATCACTGCTTGCGTTGTCAACGATATTTTTCGATACTTCTTCAAACAGTTTAACGCCGTCTTTCGTGAGGTCGACTTTTACGTAAAAACCGCCTGCACGCGCCAAAGGCGAAAAGTTAGTGAAGTAAGAATTGACGTCGGCACTAATCGGCGTTAAAATATTGTCGTAACCTTTTTTGCCGACTTCGCTGTTTCTCAGCGACAGCTTGCCGTCGTACGCCATAAATTTGAGCGTAGTGCTTATAACCGACTGCTTGTCGGAGCGGGAATCCTCTGTTTTCGTATACTCGACGTCGCGGTAATCCGAATACGAATAATTCGTAGGAACGGAAACAACTATCGTGAAATCGTCGCGTACGGCTACCGAAAACGAAGAATAGCCCTTCTCTTCAAGTCTGTCGGAAATTATTTTCGCATCTTTTCTGACGCTATCGGAAAAATCCTTCCCGCCGTCGTATTCGCCGAGAACTTCCTTTTCAACCCAGACACTGCCGAACGGTTCGTATTTTTCAACGTACTCGTCGTACTTTTCCTTGGATTCTTCGTACTTATCGTCTTCCTCTTCGGGAACTTCGGGAATTCCGAACTGATAGTCGGCGTCTGAAATTACGCCCTTGGGATACAGTACGGCTACCGCCTCGCCTGTGAGATCGCTTCCCAGACTTATACTGCTTAAAAACGAATTGTATTTATTTACCTTGTCGGTTCCCGCAACAGGGAATGACACGGTGGCAAAAAATGCAAGAACTACGATAGCCGCAACGAGCACCGCCGTTATAATTGCCGATTTTATTTTGCCCATTTATTTACTCCTAACCGTATTTTAACTACTACATTATATAGTAAAAAATTTTTTCCGTCAATTAATTATAGTCTTTTTTTAATTTTTATCGTCTTTTTTGCGCGCCAATGCGTGCATACCGCATTCGATACGCTTTTTCATCATTGCGCAGGTCACCGGATAGGGCTTGTTGACGTCGCCCATAAAATTGTAGTTGTTTGCACTGCAACCGCCGCTGCATATAAATTTCGCAAAACATTTATCGCAGTCTTCACGCGTAAAAAGGCTGTTTTCTGCAAAGCTTTTGCGGACGTCCTTCCTTACGATACCTTCTTTGACGTTGCCCATTAAAAAGCTTTTATCGCCCGCAAACTGGTGGCAGGGATATATATCGCCGTTGGGTACAACCGAAAAGTATTCGTTGCCCGCACCGCACGCGGAAACACGCTTTTGAAGGCAGGTCCCCCCCTCCAGGTCGATATTGAAGTGGAAGAAATTGAACCCTTCGCCCCTCTTGTGCTTATCGAGATACTCGTCGCAAAGCGTTTCGTACTCGTCGCATATAACGCCGAGATGTTCGTCTTTTATCGCAAGGTCGTCTATATCAGTTACAACGGGCTCCATAGAAATACTGTCGAAGCCGTTTTCCGCAAGGAAAATCACGTCCTTCGAAAAGTCGGTATTTTTGGAAGTGAAGGTTCCGCGGACGTAGTAATGCTTATCACCGCGGGAACGGACGAACTTCTTGATTTTTCCGATAATCAGATCGAAGCTACCCTTACCGTTTTTGGTTTTTCGGATTGCGTCGTGAACTTCTTTTCTGCCGTCTATGCTCAAAACAACGTTTTCCATTTCGCGGTTAAAAAAGTCAATCGCGTCATCGTCCAATAAAAGAGCGTTAGTCGTTGTGGTGAACAAAAACTTTTTGCCGGCTTTTGCGCCCTCTTCCTTCGCGTACGCAACAACCTTTTTTACCGTATCAAGACACATTAAAGGTTCGCCGCCGAAAAAATCGACTTCAAGTACCCTGCGGTTCCCGCTGTTTTTAAGCAGAAAGTCGATTGCCGTTTTCGCCGTTTCAAGGCTCATAAATTCACGCTCGGCGTGGTACGCCCCTTCGTCGGCAAAGCAGTAACGGCAACGTAGATTGCAATCGTGACAGATATGAAGGCAAAGCGCCTTGACCTCGTCCGATTTAATCGGCGCGGTTTTTACCTCCTCTGCAAAAAGCAGACCCTTTTCTTTAAGAGCCTGAACGTCAGCTTCGATTTCGGCAATTTTTGCGGCTGAAAGCCGGGGCATAACTCCGCCCTCGCACTTAGCTTTTAAATAATCCGCGGTGTCCTTATCGCACTCGTGCAGGCTTCCGCTTCCCGAATCGTATATGTAGTTGTAATTTTTGAAATTAAAAATATGTACCATATCTCTCAACGCCGAAAAAGTATTTATTATAGTTAAAAGGAGCAGTTTACCTGCCCCTTACTCACTTAATTTTTATTAACTTTTTCGGGATTTTGTTCTCTTGTAACTCTTTCGCAGCTCTGGTTGCCGACAGTACAGCTGGTCTTACAGGCCGACTGGCAGGTGCTTCTGCATTCTCCGCACCCGGTTACTTTCTTTTCACGTGGAGTTGAAACCGTTTTAATCATATAGAATAATCTCCTTAAATCTATTATTACGAATACAATTATAATGTACGGCAATAAAAAAATCAAGTGATTTTAACGGTTTAATTCGAAATATGCAGTTACGCGTTCTTTTTTATATTGACGGCAATTATCCCGCTTATCGCACCGCTTGCCACGCCTAAAAGTATTTCGATTGCAAACTTCCAGCTGATTGAAAGCGAATGAGAAATTGCACCGTATAAAAGATACGTGACTATCACTGCGATAAATCCGTATATTATTCCCTTTAACCAGCCCTTATCGCCGCGGATAAAAATAAGCCCGCCGATTGCTATCGACAAAATTTTGAAAACCTGATTTACCGGTTTTACCGCACCGAGCGGCAGGCTGAAAAGCTGAATTATCAGCGTAAATATAAGTACGAACAGCAAGGATACGATAACCGACGCCGACGAAGCTTTAACTATCTGAAATATGTTTTTGCGCATAAAAAAACCTCCGCTTTAATCTATGCGGAGGTTTTTTGATTTATTAGTTCTTTTTGCTCTTTTTGGAAGATTTCTTTGCGGGAGCTTGTTCGTTGGGTTCTTCTGCGGGCGTTTCTTCGACTGCCGTTTCCGCTACAACCGCTTCCTCAGGTTTAACTTCACCCTCTTCCGCAAGCGTTTCTTCTGCAACTTCCGCCTCGGTGCTTGCGGGAGTCGCTTTCTCAACAACCGCATCCGTCTGATAGATAGCCTGCTTGTCGAACTTGATGAAGCACTTACCCGACTGCTCCGTTCCCGTTTCCAGAACGAAAGTGTTTTCTTCCTGGTCCACTTCGACAACTATTCCGCAGATACCGCCGATAGTCTTAACTTTGTTGCCGGGTTTAACCGAATCGATTAAATTTTTTGCTTCTTCTTCCTGCTTTTTACGGCGCCTGCTTGAAAATACGAACATTACGATTATCGCAACGACGAGAACGCCTAAAATTATATAAGTAGAAATCTGAGTTGCGTCCAAAAGATTACTGAACATTACTTTACTCTCCAATTATTTATTTTCTCAACTATATCTTATTTGCATTTTTTTGGCAAGCGTTTTTTTGCCGTTTGGGGCAATTACACTAAACTTTCACTTAAATTTAATTGAAATCGCCGTACTTGGCATAGAAACCGTTTGCAAAATCCGTTAAGCTGTCCGCGAAAATCGCTTCGCGCATATCGCGCATTAATTTATGCAGGAAAGTGATATTGTGCAGACTTAAAAGCATAGCGGAAAGCATTTCACCGACGTTTATTAGATGCCTTAAATAAGCTTTTGTATAGTTTTTGCAACAGTAACAGTTACAGTTTTCATCCAAAGGCGAGAAATCCTCGCGGTACTTACCGTTGCGGACAACCACTTTTCCCTTAGAGGTGAACGCCGTACCGTTGCGCGCGATACGCGTTGCAAGCACGCAGTCGAACATATCCACCCCGCGCTTTACCCCCTCGATAAGACAGTCGGGACTGCCGACGCCCATTAAATATCTGGGAACGCTTTCGGGGAGATGCGGACGGATTAAATCCAAAATTTCGTACATCCGTATCTTGGGTTCGCCTACGGAAAGTCCGCCTATCGCAATACCGTCGGTAGCGAACGGCTTTGCGCGCTTTAAACTTTCAAGACGCAAATCGTCGTAGAAATTACCCTGAACTATGGGAAAAAGCGCCTGATCTTCGCGGGTTTTCGCGTCGATACAGCGTTTAAGCCAGCTGTCGGTACGCTCCATAGCCTGCTTTGCCTGTTCGTGAGTGTAACCGTATTCACTGCACTGGTCGAACTGCATAATAATATCCGCACCCAGATTTTCCTCGATAGACATTACTTTTTCGGGAGTGAAAAGATGCTTAGACCCGTCTACGTGGGAATTGAATACGACGCCCTCGTCAGTGATTTTGTTCAACTTTGTCAAAGAAAATACCTGAAAGCCTCCGCTATCCGTTAAAATAGGTCCGTCCCAGTTCATAAATGCGTGCAGACCGCCCGCTTTTTTGACGAGCCCGTCGCCGGGGCGGATATACAGGTGATAGGTATTCGAAAGAATTATCGACGAACCCGCTTCCTTTAAATCTCTCGGAAGCACGCCCTTTACCGTCGCCTGAGTGCCGACGGGCATATATACGGGCGTTAAAACATCGCCGTGCGGGGTATGAAAAACTCCCGCGCGCGCGCCTGTGTGTTTATCTATATGCTGTATTTCGTAAGAAAAATATTTTGACATATGTAACCTTTATTATAAATACTTATACAATCATCATCGCGTCCCGCATTTGCACGGGAGACAGGATATGAGGGACTTAGAACCGAGAAAGACAAGACGCGCGAGGAAAGCCCAAAGGAGTTTACTTAGCGTAAATGACTGAGGGTTGCCGCAGCGCAACGCCGTATTTCGACGGTTATAAGACCATCATCGCGTCGCCGAACGAGAAGAAGCGATACTTTTCCTCGACCGCCGTTTTGTAAACGGACAGAATTTCTTCCCTGCCAGTCATTGCGGACACAAGCATAATAAGCGTGCTTTCGGGAAGGTGGAAATTAGTTACGAGCGCGTCGACACATTTAAATTTGTATGGAGGATAAATAAAAATTTCTGTGTTGCCCTTGCAGGGCTTTATAAACCCGTTTTCGTCGGCAACGCTTTCAAGGGTGCGAACGGAAGTCGTTCCGACCGCGATTATACGCCTGCCCTCGCGCTTGGCTCTGTTTATTGTTTCGGCAGCTTCTTCGCCTACCTCGTAGTATTCCGAGTGCATTTTATGGTCGGTAATTACGTCCTCCTTAACGGGACGGAAGGTGCCTAACCCGACGTGAAGAAGTACTTCCGCAACCTCAACGCCCGCCCCCTTTATTTGCCGTAAAAGCTTAGGGGTAAAATGAAGCCCCGCAGTGGGCGCCGCCGCCGAGCCGTCGGTTTTTGCATAAACGGTCTGATAGCGGTTTCTGTCTTCAAGCTTTTTCTTTATGTACGGCGGGAGGGGCATATTGCCTACCCTGTCCAGAATTTCTTCGAATACTCCCTCGTAACGGAATTTAACTATCCTCTCACCGCTGTCGGTAACACCCTCTACGATAAGAGAAAGCCCGTCGGATACGGTGAGGACGGTTCCTATTTTGCATTTCTTCCCCGGTTTTACAAGCACTTCCCAGGTCTCCCTGTCAAGCCTTTTCAAAAGCAGAATTTCCACCGCTCCGCCGTTGGCGGTATGCGCGTACAGCCTTGCGGGAAGTACTTTCGTGTTGTTTACGACGAGGACGTCGCCCTTATTCAGATAGCCGACGATGTCCCTGAATATTTTGTGTTCTATTCGTTTCGTTTCCCTGTTGTAAACCAAAAGCCTTGACGAGTCGCGCGGGTCGGCGGGCGTCTGGGCAATCAGTTCTTCGGGTAAATCATAGTAAAAATCACTCTTTAAATACTGCATATCAATCTTTGTCAAATAATGAAAGCTGTTGTTTCTGTTTTTCGGTCAATTTGTAGCCTAAATGCTCGTAACCGCCGCGGAGTATCATTCTTCCGCGCGGAGTGCGGGCAATAAAGCCGAGCTGTAAAAGGTACGGCTCGTATACGTCCTCGATAGTGCCTGCGTCCTCGTTGACGGTTGCGGCAAGAGTTTCAAGCCCGACGGGCTTTCCGTCAAACTTTTCTATCATTGCGCGCAAAAGACTTCTGTCTATTTCGTCAAGCCCCAGCCCGTCTATTTCCATTTTTCCGAGCGCATATTTTGCATCGTTTACCGTAACGGTTGTATTGCCGTTTATAGTTGCAAAGTCGCGCACGCGCTTTAAAAGCCTGTTTGCAATTCTCGGCGTTCCGCGCGAACGGCCTGAAATTTCGCCCGCCGCATCGCCGTCTACGGATATGTTCAGCGTTTTGGCGCTGCGCGTAACTATTTCTTTAAGCTCTGCGGGGGTGTACATCTCTAAACGGCAGATAATGCCGAACCTGTCGCGCAAGGGATTTGCAATCATTCCCGCGCGGGTCGTCGCGCCGATCAGAGTAAATTTTTTTAAAGAAAAGCGGATATTTCTTGCGCTGGGACCCTTACCGACTATTATGTCGAGAGCGTAGTCCTCCATAGCGGAATACAGTATCTCTTCTACGCTGTGGTTAAGGCGGTGAATTTCGTCGATAAAGAGAATATCGCCGTCGTTCAGATTCGTAAGTATTGCCGCGAGGTCACCGCTCCGCTCGATTGCGGGCGCGCTTGTCATTTTAAGCTGTCCGCCCATTTCGTTTGCTATAATGTGAGCAAGCGTGGTTTTGCCCAAACCGGGAGCACCGTATAAAAGGACGTGTTCAAGCACTTCCCCCCTCGCTTTGGCGGCGTTCATATAAACCTTTAAATTTTCCTTGACCTTGCTTTGACCGACGTATGCTTCAAGCGTTTTGGGGCGCAGAACGTTTTCTTCCACGTCGTATTCGCCCTTGGTGCTTTTTACAAGTCTGTCGTCGCCGTCAAATTCTTCTTCGTCGTCGTAAAACATATTTTACATTCCCCTAAGTGCAACCATTATAATATCTTCAACAGAGCTTGCGCCCTGCGAGCGTGCGCGGGCAATTGCCCTTTCGCTTTCGGCACGAGAATATCCCAAGGTCATTAATGCGACGACGGCGTCTTCGTCGCCGTCGGAAATTACGGGTATCGGCGACCCCTTCTCCGCCGTATTCAACGCGGGTGCGGTTACCTTTTCGCGGAGCTCTAAAATGATACGCTCCGCAGTTTTCTTGCCTAAGCCCTTAACCGACGAAAGTCTTTTAACGTCCGAGGTTGCGATTGCCGTTGCAAGGTCGGCGGGATTGAGCCCCGAAAGAACGGCAATGCCCATTTTGGGCCCCACCCCAGATACGGTGATGAGCTTTAAGAACATATTCTTTTCTTCCTGCGAAGAAAAGCCGTAAAGCGAGGCGCCGTTTTCGCCTACCTGTAAATAGGTGTACAGCTCGCCCTCGGTTTTGTTTGCAAGCGAAGAAAACGCCGAGTACGAGCAGATCACCTCGAAGCCTAAGCCACCCGCAGTTTCTATCAATGCGTATTCGGGCGTTATATTTAAAATTTTTCCTTTTATATATCCTAACATATTTTACCTATTATACTGTGGGATTCTTCGTTTCGCTCAGAATGACTAATTTTATTTTGAATGACGTGCTATTTAATGCCGAAGAGTTTCCCGAAGCGGGACGTATGCGCGTGGCACAGCGCGACCGCCAACGCGTCGGCGGCGTCGTCGGGGCGCGGAATTTTGTTTAAATGCAGAAGCGAAGTTACGACGTGCTGCATCTGAATTTTGTCCGCCTTGCCGTAGCCCGTTAAAGACTGCTTTATCTGGTTCGGCGTGTACTCGTACAGCCTTCCGCAGTACTTTATGCAGGTTAAAAGCATAACCCCCCTGGCGTGCGCTACCGGTATGCCCGTAGTAATATTCTTCGAAAAGAACAGCTCTTCCACAGCAATTTCGTCGGGTTTGAATTTATTTAAAATATTGTTTATACCCTCTTCCAGCATTGCAAGCCTGACGGGCAGACTTTCGTCCTTTGGGGTTAAAACCACGCCGTAGTCTACGGCGACGGTGTTGTCGTTTTTCTGTTTTTCAACCACTCCGTAGCCCATAGTTGCAAGCCCGGGGTCAAGCCCTAAAATTATCATAAAAACTACTCACAAAAATTTACTTCGCAGAATAGAAGTAAATTTTTCGTATTACTTTTTATAGCTTTGCGCTAATTTTTTGAATGCAGGCAATGAACGCTCTATCATTTCGGGTGAAACGCAGTACGATATGCGTACGAATTCTCCGCATCCGAAATCGTTGCCCGCTACGACGAGAATTTCATACTCTTTCGCCCTTTCCGCGAACGCCCTTGCGCCCCCTTCGGGAGCTTTTAAAAACAGATAAAACGCGCCGTCCGGCTTTGCAAACGCGAAGCCGTATTCCGTAAGCTTTTTTGAAAGTCTGTCGCGGTTGGCCTTATATACCGAAATATCGGCAGTCTGTCCCCGGCACTTCGAAACGAGGCGCTGAAAGAGCGCGGGTGCGCAGACGAAGCCCAAGGCCCTGCCCGCGCCGCAAATTCCTGCGTAAATATCGGCAAAATCCTCCGCCTCGTTATTAACGGCGATATAGCCTATCCTTTCACCGGGCAGCGAAAGCGATTTACTGTAAGAATAGCAGACGATACTGCGCTTATAATAATTCATTATAAATGGAATTTTCGCTTCGCTGTACACAAGCTCGCGGTAAGGCTCGTCCGAAATTATATAAATATCGTTTTCACGCTCTTTTATGAGCGCGACTATTTTTTTTATTGTATCTTCGCCGTAAATTACCCCGCTCGGGTTATTCGGCGAATTTATTATAACGGCTTTGGTTTTGCCGTTCAGCGCTTTTGCAAACTTATCCAAATCGGGCTGAAACGAATTATCGCAATCGATTGTAACTATCTTCCCGCCCGCGTGTTCGCAAAATACTCTGTATTCGGGGAAATAAGGAGCGAATACGATTACCTCGTCCCCCTTATTCAAAAGAGCGTTCAAGGTTACGGTAAGCGAAGCCGACGCCCCGCAGGTCATATAAATGCAGTCCGCGGTAAGAGAGGTTGCAAACTTTGAATTAAGCTCCTCCGCGACGGAATTTCTTACCGAAAAATCGCCCTGCGCCGAGGTATAGCCGTGAAGCTCGACCGGGTCCGTATTCCCGATTATATCTATAAGCGCCTTTTTAACATCTTCGGGCGCGGGAACGCTTGGATTTCCCAGAGAAAAATCGAAAACGTTTTCTTCGCCGATTTCCGCTTTGCGCTTTTTTCCGTACTCGAAAAGCTCGCGTATGGACGAGCGGACTTGTCCGAGCTTGACGTTCGTTTCGTTCAGCATAAAACAATAGTAACAAAAACAAGCAAAAAAGTCAATAATAAAAACACGCGGTTGACATTTTATAACCGCGTGTTTTTAACCTGTCAAGTCCTTTCGGAAGGCTTCTATTATTTTATTTTCGATGCGCGATACCTGCACCTGCGATACGCCGAGCATAGACGCAACCTCGCTTTGGGTCATATCCCTGAAATAACGGAGCATTATCACCTTTCTTTCCCTTTCGGGCAGGCCGTCTATTGCGGATTTCAATTGAAGCGAATCGACTATTTCTTCCTGCCTGTCTTCGACGGGCAGTTTATCCAAAAGCTCCTGCGTCTTCTTGTCCTTATATTCGCCCTGCGAATAAATGGAAACGGGCATATGGGTCGAGCCCATAGTGAACACCACCTCGCTTTCGGGCATATCGAATTCTTCCGCTATTACCTTTACGGTAGGCTGATGGCCGTGGATTACGGAATACTCTTCGATAAATATATTGATACGCTTGGCAAGACTTTTGATTGCGCGGGAAACCTTTATGCTGCCGTCGTCGCGCATAAATCTTTTTATCTCGCCCGCTATCATAGGCACTGCGTAAGTCGAAAAGCGGACGCCGAAGCTTTCGTCAAAGCCCGTAATGGCTTTTAAAAGCCCCATACTTGCAAGCTGATACAAATCGTCGTATTCGACGCCCTTGCCAAGATACCTTCTTACGATACTTTTTATTAAGTTGTTATTTTCGTTAATCAGCGTTTCCTTTGCTCCGCCGTCTCCCGCTTTCGCCTTCCGTATTAATAAATTCGTCTGTTCGACGTCAAGCATTCTCCGCTACTTCCGCTTCAAACTTTTTCGACATATTTACGACCGTACCCTTGCCCGCAGAAGAGTCTACCGAAAATTCGTCCATAAAGGTCTGCATAATGGTAAAACCCATCCCCGAGCGTTCGTCGGAAGGAAGCGTCGTATAAAAGGGCTGAACGGCTTTTTCAACGTCGGGAATACCCTTGCCCGTATCGCTTACCTTAATATGTAGAACCTTGTCCTCGATTTCGCACTCGACCGTAACGATGCCCTGCTCTTCGCGGTATGCGTGAACGGTGCAGTTCGTAACCGCCTCCGACACTGCGGTTTTCACGTCGGAAAGCGCGGAAAGCGACGGATTGAGTTCAAGACAGAATGCCGCGACGGCGTCGCGTGCAAATGCCTGATTTTGGGGAAGTGAATAAAATTGAAGTTTTAAATAATTTTTTGACATATTTATTCAGCCTTGGGAATTAATGAATAGATTCCGCTTAAATTTAAAATTTTATCCGCGGCGAAGTTGGGCTGTTCTATGAACAGCGGAATAGAAAGCTTTGCCGCTTTTTTGTACCTGCCGATTAAAAAACCTATGCCCGTCGAGTCCATAAACGCGACCGACGAAAGGTTTACGATTATTTTTTTTACGTTTGCGTTTTCTTCGATTAACTTATCGCACTTTGCGCGCGCGGACGAGGCGGAACACTCGTCCATTTCGCCCGAAAGATTTATGTACAGCATTTTATCGCGCAAGTATCCGGTAACAATCATAATACTCCTCCAAGTTGCGCCGTTGCTTAAATATTACTAAAATCGAAAACGGATATTTTGCGGTATTTGCGCGAATATATAATTTTTTTGTCAAAAACTTGAAAAGCTTTACAGGTTCTGATATAATGCAGTTATGACGATTGAGCTTATAAAAGAAAACGAAATAGAAGAAACCTGCCAAATGATAAAAAGCGCTTGCGAACGCTCTTCCTTTGCTCAGTTTTATCCGCGCAAATATATTGACAGCGGGGCGAATTGCGATATTATCAGAGGACGAGCGCAGAGAATGCATTTTTACGTTTTAAAGGACGAAAATAAAATTGTCGGCTGCGGCGGTATAGGCCCCTATTGGGACAGAGACGACGAGGCGTGGATTTTTACCGTTGCGGTTGCGCCCGAATATCAGGGCAGGGGTCTCGGCAGGCTGATAATCGATACTCTTGAAAAAGACGCTTATGCAAAGCGTTCAAAAAGAATTGAAATACACGCGGCGATGTCGGCTATCCCCTTTTACAGGAAATTGGGATATTCGCATAAAAACGGCGATCTGACCTACTCCGACGGTCATTTCGATTTGGAAAAATATTTATAAAGCGCACCGACGGTGCGCTTTTAATTTATATCTTTTTATCGATTTTTATTGATTTTTGCCGTTTCATATTATATAATATAATCAGCATCAAATTATTCGGGAGGAATTAATGAAAAAAACAAAATTCAGATTTTTGGCGGTTTTGATTGCGTTGATAGCAGTGATTGCCAACGTTGCGGGACTGTGCGCCTGCGGAAAAAGCGATTACACTATTACCGTTGACACAACCAAACCGACTACTATCGAAGTCGGGGACGAAATCGACTTCACGCAGTACTTTACCGTCAAAGACAAAAACGGAATGAGCATTACCGTAACAGAGGATATGCTTGATTTAAGTCTTGCAGATACCTCTACGCCTTGTATATTTACCGTTAAAATCAAAGTCGGCAATACGTCGGAAAAATTAGAGTTTATAGTCGTTTCAAAAGACAACACCAATAACGGCAATACGGGCGACAATGACGGCAATACGGGCGACGGTAACGGTAATACGGACACTACTCCCCGCACTTCGCCTTTACAGGATAAACTGTTGACTACCGACGGAGCAGTCGGTCTGCCTGCAACAGGTGATTATCACGCGCTTGTAGTTCCCGTTCAGTTCAGCGGGGACACGATCACAAATGAACAGCTTAAAAACCTCGATATAGCGTTCAACGGCACTGAGGAGCAGACGGGCTGGGAAAGCGTCAGAACTTATTACAAAAAATCTTCCTACGGCGCGCTCAATCTGACGTTTGATATTCAGCCGGTATATAAAGCACAATACAGCTCTTCCTATTATAACGGCAACAGCTTAAAGGACAGCTACGGCAACAAAAACGGCAACGAAGTTATATTGAAAGAAGTGCTTAACGGATTAAATCCCTCCGTCGATTTTTCTAAATACGATACCAACAACGACGGCGCTATCGACGCGGTTTACCTGATTTACTCCGCTTCGGTTGACTATTCGGGTGACGACTCGATTTACTGGGCTTACGTGACCTGGGACGAAAACAACACCAAGTACGACGGTAAAGACGCATACTACTATTTGTTTGCGGGTCTGGATTTTATGGACGAAAGCGTTGCGGGCAAGGACCCCGGTTCGGGCTACGAAACTATTTCTGGACTTAAAGTCAACGCCTCGACCTATATTCACGAATCGGGGCACCTTTTAGGGCTTGACGACTACTACGACTACGACACGAGCCTGGGATGTAACTACGGTCTGGGCGGAGCGGATATGATGGACTATACCGTCGGCGACCAGAACGTATATTCCAAAACGATGCTCGGCTGGCTTGAACCGCAGGTAATCACTTCAACCACTACGGTTACGATTGAAAGCTCGCAGGCGAAGGGCGACGCGATTTTGCTTCCTTTGAACTACAACGGTACGTATTTAAGCGAATATCTTTTAGTTGACCTGTATTCTGCGCAGGGGCTTAACAAAATGCACGCGTCCGCAAGCGACAGTTATCTTTACGGCGGAGCTTCGTACGGTGTGAGAATTTACCACGTTTCATCCTCCTGCAACAATCCTTGGAGCGATAACAATTATCCTTCGGTAACTGACTATAACAACACTTCGACGAGTATTCCTCTTATCAAGCTTATCGAAGCAGACGGCGGAAAGAGCACAAGCAAGACCGACAACGGCGCCTGGGCTTCCGCAAAAGATTTGTGGACTGCAGGCAAATCGCTGAACTCGGTATTCCCTTCGTACAAGAACAACAGCGGAAAAGCGCTTAACTTCAACGTTACCGTAGTCAGCGTTTCCGCAAGCTCGGCAACTATTACTGTCACATATAATTAATCAAAAGTAAAAAACGGCGCTGTATAGCGCCGTTTTTTAATGCTTATCATTCGATTGATTGTGCTTTACCGAATATTTTATTCAGACCTTTACGAAGGCTTTTCGCATCGTCACGGTTTGCCACCTCTTTGCCATAGCTTTTAGGTATCGCTCTCGTTACGTTATCGCTTTTTATAAGCTGAGATAAATAGTAATCTATCTCTTTTTGATTAATTAAAATCAACACCTGTATATTTTTATCCGAAATCAAACCGAATGAATATATGTCTTTACTGTAATTAATCAGAATTTCGCAGTGAAAATTGTTTTCGACAGCAACGGTTTTTACGTTATCAACCATTTGCTTATATTTTTCGTAAGTTATCTTTTTTCCCGAAGGGATTTTCTTAAATATAAAAATATCTAAAAACGTACAACCGTAAGTTTCCTCTATTGTATTGAACGAAATGAATTTTTCGTCTTTCTCGAATATATATCCATAATAGGAATGAACGTAAACGGGATTTCCCATTTCCTTTTCTAACGTATTGAAAATATTACGGGCTGTTTCTATCGTTGCGTCGGCTTCTATTTGAATTTTTTGCGCTTTTTTTAACACTAAAAAACCGTAAAAATGCTTCGACACTCTACACTCGTATTGATTTAACAGTTTAATAACCGACTTAACCATAGTTTCCTCACCGTATGGAATTAATGAATATATTATATCAGAAATATTTCAAAAAGTACAGATTTTTTATCGCATAATCAATGGCAAATTGCAAATGGAGCTGTGGCGGGAGATTGAAAAAACAAGCGCGCGGCTACGCCACACGAACTGTGGTTCGACACCTCCTCCCACACACACAGAATAAGACCTAAACAAAAGTCAAGGTCTTATTCTGATGGAGCAGTCGTAACCTAAAACGAATAGACTTTTACAATAAACTCTTTATTTTATCGAAAATAGGGACGTTGTCTTTGTAGCCCTTGGGGTTTAACGGGCTTGGATGATATATCGGGATAAGCACGTATTCTTTATTACCCAAAGTTATCGAATATTCTTTACCGACATAATCGGCAAACCGTTTGATTTTAGTTTTTAATACTGCTTGCGTTGGATGCAAGCCCATTGTTAAAATAATGGTGCAAGGTATGTTATTCAATTGCTCTATCAAAAAAGGCAAACAGTTTTCTGAACATTTTGCCAAGTCAGATCTATTATCGATAATACATTTACAACACTCGGTAAAATATATGTTTTCTATGCTCAAACCAATATTTTGCAATAATTTCTCTAAAATCTTGCCGCTCGCTTGAAGCTTTCCGTCCGTATTGTAAAAAGCTTTTTTGCTCTCTATCCAACCGTCTTTAGCCGGACTTTCGCCAATAATTATGAACTTGGTGCAACCTATTTGAATGGAAGACCCTGTAAGTTTCTGCTTCTTACCACATAGAGTACAGTCATTAATTTTTCTTTGTATGTCGTGCATATATTAATTGTACCAAAATATTACAGAAACGTCAAATGGCACTATTGCGGGCTTAATATATAACAAGCGCAAGGAACAAGCTAACGACTTTTTGTAGGAACTCCAAAAAGTCGAGGTGGATTGTGGGCGTTTGCCCACAGCGTCGTCGCTTACGCTCCTCGCACGAACTGTGGTTCGACACCGAACTCACATACAACAAAAGGAACAAGCAAAAGCTTGTTCCTTTTGTTGGTGGGAGGAGGTGTGTATTGCCGTTTCCCGCAAGCGGGACCCCCTTGCGCCTATTACAAAAATTTTTATAATAAAGTGCGCAAACCTTCGCTACGCTCGGACGGCAAACCGTCGCTTCGCTCAGTCGAACGGTATGGCTTCTTCTACTACCACCTCTCACACGCACAGAATAAGACCTTGACAATAGTCAAGGTCTTATTCTGGTGGGAGGAGGTGGATTCGAACCACCGAAGTCGGAGACGTCAGATTTACAGT
>CAMUNT010000003.1 GCA_947090365.1 uncultured Clostridia bacterium | reverse complement strand
TTCAGATGCCCTGGTTTTGTTTAACGACAGGATGGCGCAAACGAACTGTCCGTTTTATTGATTATATAATACCACGCTACAACGCGTATGTCAACTCAATCAAAGCGCTTACACGCTGCTTAGTTTCAAAATAGCGGCTAATTAGGTTCAATCCCTGTGTCTGCCTGCTAACCTTTTCGGCGGTTTAGTACGCTACTTATCATCATCATTGACAAAAAAACGCAGTGGATACTACTGCGTTTTTTGTTTGCCTCTTTTGGCCTTGTGTGTTATAATTCGGTTATGAAAACCGCAGTCGTAGGAATGAGCGGAGGAGTCGACTCCTCGGTAGCCGCACTGCTTTTGAAACAGCAGGGTTACAACGTAATAGGGCTTTATATGCTGAACTGGGAAGAGGAAAACGCGCAGGGCGCTTGCACTGCGGAAAGCGACTTTGCCGACGTTCAGCGCGTTTGCGCAGCTCTGGATATTCCCTATTACAGCGTGAATTTTTCAAAGCAGTATTACGACAGGGTTTTCCGCTATTTCCTTGACGAGTACAGGGCGGGCAGAACGCCTAACCCCGACGTTTTATGCAACCGCGAAATCAAGTTCGGCCCGTTCCGCGAATATGCGCTGTCTATGGGCGCGGATTTCGTTGCGACGGGGCATTACTGCGGTATAGAACACACCGACCGCCACCGCCTTTTAAAGGCAAAGGACGCGGGCAAGGACCAGACTTACTTTTTAAACCAGGTGCGCGAAAGTCAGTTAAAAGAAGTGCTGTTTCCGCTTGCAGACCTTAATAAAAGCGAGGTGCGCGCCCTTGCCGAAAAGTACGGCCTGACCACCGCCGAAAAGAAAGATTCTACGGGGATATGCTTTATCGGCGAGCGTAACTTCCGTAAATTTTTACAAAACTACCTGCCCGCACAGCCGGGGCCCATTAAGACGCTGGATAACAAAACCGTAGGCGAGCATATCGGGCTTATGTACTACACCATAGGCCAGCGCAGAGGGCTTAATCTCGGCGGAACGCAGGACGGGGACGGCAGATGGTTCGTTGTAAGAAAAGAGCTGTCAGACAATACTCTGTACGTTTCCCACGGCGACGAAAGCCCCCTCTACTCGCGCGCGTGTATAGTGTCAAATCTCAATTGGATAGGATATATCCCGCCCCAAAGCTTCTGCTGTACGGCAAAATTCCGTTACCGTCAGGGCGAACAGCAGGTCAGCGTACAGCTCGGCGACGGCACAGCTTGCGTTCGGTTTGCAGTGACACAGCGCGCCGTAACCGAAGGACAGTACGCGGTGTTTTACGACGGTACCGCCTGCTTGGGCGGGGGCGTAATCGACAAAGTAATATACTGATTGACCGTAAACCGAATACTTAAAAAGGCACGCGCCTGCGTGCCTTTTTTTACTGCTTTACCGACTGTTTTACGTTTTCTTCCCGGAACTGTTTCAGATACAAATCGAAATACGTTCCGCGTTTTTTGATAAGCTCTTCGTGCGAACCGCGCTCGATTATTTTTCCGTCGTTCACGACGAGAATTACGTCGGCGTTGCGTATCGTCGAAAGCCTGTGCGCGATTACGAAATTCGTCCTGCCGTTCATTAGTTTTTCTATCGCCTGCTGAATCAGGTTTTCCGTTATGGTATCGACCGACGAGGTCGCCTCGTCCAGAATGAAAATCGCGGGGTCGGCAAGTATTGCGCGGGCAAAGGACAAAAGCTGTTTTTCGCCTGTGGAAAGGGTGTTTCCGCCCTCGCCTATCTGCGCGTCGTAACCGCCCAGCCGTTCGATTATGCGCTGCGCGTTTACGCTTTCAACCGCACCGCGCATTTCCTCCTCGGTGGCGTCGGGCTTGCCGTAAAGAAGGTTGTCGCGCACCGTCCCCGAAAAGAGGTGCGGAACCTGTAAAACGTAGCCTATGTTGGAGTGAAGCCACTGTACGCTGCGCTCGCGCGCGTCCCTGCCGTCGATTAATACCGCGCCGTCGGTCGGGTCGAAAAACCTGCAAACGAGGTTTACAAGCGTCGATTTCCCCGCGCCCGTTTCGCCCACTATCGCAACGGTGGTTCCCTTTTTTACCGTTAAGTTAAAGTGCTCTAAAACGTACTCCTCGCCGTCGGGATACTTGAACGATACGTCCTTAAATTCTATATCTCCGTAAAGAGGTTCCCAGTTTTCGCGCTTTTCCAAAAAGCTGTCGCCGTATTTTTCAACGACCTCCGCACTGTCGCGAACGTCCGTTTTCGTTTCCAAAAGAGCGGTAAATCTTTCTATATTTACCTTTATCGTCACCAGATCGGACAGCGCCTCGGCAACGAACTGAACAGAGTCTACAAGCCCCTGCGCGTAGGTCATAAACACCGAAAGCGTGCCTATTGCGATTACCGTATTCAAAGTTATAATTCCGCCGTACCATAAAACCACCGCAACCGCGGTCGATACTATAAACGCGGTTATCGCAAAGAACAGCGAGCGGTGATGCCCCAGCCTTGACGACAACTTTTTCATTTTTTCGGTATTTTCAAAAAACCGTTCGTCAAGCTTTTCCTCGACGATAAGGGTTTTCGTGGTTTCGACGCCCGTTATCCCCTCGTTAAATCCGCCCGTAATAAGCGAGTTGGTTTCCCTTACCATTCTGTTGTACTTCGTCTGTTTTTTGTGGAAGTAAATCATTACCGGCACGACGACGGGCACCAGCGCAAGCACGCACAAAGTAAGTAAGGCGTTCAGACTGAACATTATCGCAAGCGCGGAAACGCCGTAAACCAGGTTGCTTACCGCCTGATAGCTGTCCCACGCGATGACGGAGCCGATGCTTGAAGTGTCGCTCATTACCCTCGCGTGAATTTTGCCGACGCCGTTGGTATTGTAATAGGAAACCGACAGCGTTTGCAGGTGATTGAACGCGCACCTGCGCATATCGCGCAAAAGAAACATTTCAAGCTTGGAACAGCTGTAAGAGCTGACGAAATCCAGCACGCAGGATAAAATTATCAGTCCCGCGTATAAAATTACGAACAGCGTAAAGCCGTCAAGCGTTTTATGCGCAATAAAGTTGTCGATAGCGTACCTTTGGAACAGCGGAAGAAAGGTGTTTATCGCCATAACGGGAAGCACGCTTAAAAGCATAGTTATATACAGCTTTTTGTGGTTGCCGAGAAAGGGAAGCACTTTGCCGATGCCGAAAAATTTAAGCTTGGGCGGTTGCGTTATATTTTCTTTCATACCGCGCCCTCCTCTTTGAGCTCATCGGGAAGACTGAACTGCAAATCGTAAATTTTTCTGTAAATGCCGTCCTTTTTCAAAAGCTCGGCGTTGGTTCCGCTTTCGGCGATTTTTCCGCCTTCGAGCACGATTATATAATCCGCGTGCATCACCGTATTGATTCTGTGCGAGATGATAATTACCGTCGCGCCCCTGAATTTCTCGTTCAGATTTTTGCGGATAGCCGCGTCCGTTTCGCTGTCCACAGCCGAAAGCGAATCGTCGAAAATCAGATAAGGTGTCTTTCTTAAAAGCGTTCTTGCGATACCGATACGTTGCTTCTGCCCGCCCGATAGGGTAACTCCCCTTTCGCCTACTACCGTATCGTAGCCGTTTGCAAAGCCTTCGATGTTGTCGTCGACACACGCGTCAGCGGCAACTTCTTTTATTTGCTCTTCGGTTGCACCGTCTACCGCAAGCGAAATATTTTCGCGGATGGTTCCCGAATATATGTACCCCTCCTGAAGCATAAGTCCGATATTGCTTCTCAGCGTTGCGGGCGATATTTCCGAAATCGGCTTACCGCCGATCAGAATTTCGCCGTTCGTCGGGGCATACAGTCCGTCCAACAGGTAGGTAAGGGTTGATTTACCGCTTCCCGTTCCGCCCAAAACTCCGATTACCTTTCCCTCTGGGATTTTAAAGCTTATATCGTTTAAAACGGGTTTGCCCTCTTCGTACTCAAAGCTTACGTTTTTAAATTCTATATCGCCCGATAGGGGCTGTTTTTCGCCGTAAACCTCCTCTTCCGCGTTTAAAATTTCGCCGATACGGCCGAGCGCTACGCCCGCCTTGCTCATATTCGAGATTATTCTGCCCAGCTGTCTGACGGGCCATATAAGCATAGTATTGTAAAATACGAACGCGATAAGCTCGCCCGTTGTAAGACTGCCCTGTACGCAGAACACCGTTCCCGCAACGACTATGCAAAGCCCCTGCACCGCGCCGAGGCAGTCGCTCGTCGTCCAGAAGGTTGCCAGTATTCTGAGCGTTTTCGTCCAGAGCCCCGTATAATAAACGTTCTGCTTTTCAAACCTGTCGCGCTCGTACTTCTCCCGTCCGAACGCGCGCACGACGCGCACTCCAGTAAAATTTTCCTGCGCGATTGTAGACAGCACGCCCTCTTCCTCGTCGCATTTTTTAAAGCGTTTTCTCACCCGCGTATGGAATATAAACGAATACCCTATTATAAGCGGAATAAACGCCGAGGCAATGGCAGCCAGCTTCACGTTCTTCAAAAACATAAACACGAGCGAGAAAACCATTAACAGCACTATCCTGAAAAGGCTTAGAAGCTGACCGGAAACGAAGTTTGAAATGGTATCCGCGTCCGAGGTACAGCGCTGTATTACGTCACCCGTACGGTGCCGGACGTGCCAGCTTAACGGCACCCTTTGCAGGTGGGAAAACAGCCTGTCGCGCGTACGGCGCATAAATATCTGGTTTGCAAGCGTATTGAAGTACGACCTTGCGTAAGTAAACAATGCGGAAAACAACGCACACGCAACAAGCATAAGCGCTATAATCCATAAATTTTCTTTTAAATATTCAACTCCGCCGAAGGCGGAAACTATACTCGCATAACTGTCCGAAACAGGCTCGTTCCCCAGAACACTGTCAACCGTAAGGTTGATTATTTCGGGAACCAACAGGGAAAACACCGTAACCAGCGCGCTTGCGATAATGCTTATCACAAACACCCGCACACTGCCCTTTAACAGATAAAACAGTGTTCCCGCCTTGGACAGTTTACGGCCGTAAACGTCCTTCATTAAATTAATTAAAACCTCTCGACTATTTCTTTGTTAAGACTTTTGCACAGCTCGACGCCGAAGGAAGCGCACTCTTTAACGTCCTCCAACATCGCTATGCAGTTGAAGGTGTGAATGTATCTTACGGGAATACCCGCAACTATTACGGGCGTTCCGCCGTTCGCGGAAATTATATAAGCGCCGTTGTTGCCCCCGCCCGAGCGGACCGCCATTTGCACCTTGATACCCTTTTTTTCTGCAACCTCTCTGGCAAACGAGGTGAACCGCGGGGTGCAGATAACCGTTCTGTCCATATAGCGGAGCATAACCCCTTTTCTCAGCGCGTCCTGAACCATATACGGCGGTGCGGAAGTGTCGTCCGCGGGACAGCCCTCGAAGCAGATTGCAACGGAGGGCTTAATATTGTGCATTACGGCGGTGATACCGCGCTCGCCTACCTCCTCCTGCGAGGAGATTACGCCCACTATGTCCATATCCGTTTTCTGCGCCGTAAGCGACTTTAAGCATATCAGCATAGAAGCTACGCCAAGCCTGTCGTCGAACGCCTTGCCGTGAAGAATACCGCGCTTTTCATCGTATCCGAAGGGGGACAGCGGAACTGCCGGCGCACCTATTTCAACGCCCATTTCCTTTGCTTCGTTATCGCTTGTAGCACCTATATCTATCGTAAGATTTTCGTAAGAGACGGGCGCGTTTCTCTGGTCGGCGGTCATTAAATGGGGGGACATTGCGGTGATTACCCCGCTGATATATCCCGACGAAGTATAAATCTGCACCTTTGAGGAGGGCAGACTTTTTTCGTTCCAACCGCCGATAGGAATAAAGCGGAGCGTACCGTCGGGCTTAATTGCCTGAATCATAAAGCCCACCTCGTCGGAATGCGCGTCTAAAAGTATCTGCGGACGGTTGCCCTTGTTTGTTTTAGGATAAATATACAGGTTGCGCATACTGTCCTCTTTAAAGGTTGCAAAGTCCGCGCAATACCCGCGCACGATGTCCAGCACCTCGTCCTCGAAGCCCGAAGCACCCCTCGCATTGCATAATTTTTCAATCAACTCTATATCTTTCATAATTTACCTCCCTTTATAATTATACCGCCTGCGGTAATTTCTTGCCTTTTTTCAATTCTTTTTCAAGCTCGTCGCACGCTTCCTTGAACGCTTCCTCGGTTTCGACTATTTCTACTCCGTCCAAAATTTCCTGCAACCTGTATTCGTTGTTGAGATACTTTATCGTCTGATAGCCGATAACGGTCGTAAGTACGCCGTTGGTAAGCCCCTGTACGGACGAATCGACAAGCGTGGAAATCGCCGAGCCCAAAAGCGGAATACCCCTCACCGCGGTGCCCATAGTCTGCACCACCGAATTGCCTATTTTTGCCCCGCCGAGTCCGTATGCTATAAGCGAATTTTGCAGAATTCTTGCAAATATCCTTACAAGCTTAGCGTCCGAGGGACGGAAGCCGTACAAAAAAATCAAATCCTTTACAAGCTGTAAGTTGAGAACCGCGACCAGCATTGCGTCAACTTTATTGGTCTGCGACAGCGCGGAGTACATTCCCGACTTTACGGAAGATTTGAAAATAAGCTCCTTTGCGCTTTTTTTCACCGAACCGGAATACAGTGCGGTAAGGTTTTTCATAATCCCCTTTTCGTCGTTGTTTTTTACCGCAATAGCCAATTTCCCGACCGTTTCGTTATCGTACCAGCACACGCCTTCGACCTTGCCGGTCAAATCGATTATTTTATCCGCGATATTACGGCGGACTTTTTTATTGTGGCTTTTAGCCTCCTTCGCCGTACGCGCGTTGACGTTTACGATAAAATAATCGGTTTTGAAAATTCTTATAAGCGGGACTATATATAAAATTATGTATACCAACGCGCTTGCGCACGCAACGCCTATGCCCGCGTACATATTAATATCCCACACGCGCATCGTTACCGAGAAAAGACAAAAGAACAGGAATACTCCAATAGCAGACGCGATAAGCGTAAGCAGAATTTTTGCGCCCCGCGCGTTTTCACGTTTGGAAAATTTTTGCTCGTATTCGTAAATAGTAAGCTTTTCGTCCTCGTTTTTACGGTTTTTATTTGACATTTTATTCACCTATATCGATTGAAAATTTATACAGCTCAGATTTAGCTGCGCCCCTGTCCTTCGAAGCCTGCTTTACGGCGTCCTTTTTACTCATTCCCCCGCGCATATAGTGGAGTATATGCTCTCTTTCGGAAAGTTTATTCAGCGGATTTTCTTCCTTTTTTGCACCGCCGATTAAAAGCACGTATTCGCCGCGCTTTTCACACTGCAACCCCTCTGATAATTTAAAGGAAATCGCCTGCTCGTGAATTTTCGTAATCTCCCTTACGGCGCAGGCGTTCCTTTCGCCGAAAACGGAATAGGCGCAGGATATATTGCGGTCAACGTCCTGCGGGGCGCAGTGGAAGCACAGCGTCATATCTAAATTTTTGTACTTTTCGAGAACCGCCTTGCACTCCCCCGCCTTTTCGGGCAGAAAGCCGATAAACGCAAATCTGTCGGCGGGCATTGCCGAAAGTATGAGTGCTGACAAAAACGCGTTGGCGCCCGGCACAACGGTATAATCTATCCCGGCATCTTTCAGCGCGGAACAGACTATATTGCCCGGGTCTGAAATTACGGGCATACCCGCGTCCGAAATAACCGCGATTTCCTTTCCCTCGCGCGCCTCGGCAATTATCTTTTCCGACGCCTCGCGTTCGTTGAATTTATGACAGCTTTTCAGCGGTTTTTTTATTTCGTAGGCGTTTAAAAGCTTTAACGAACGGCGCGTATCTTCGCAGAAAATCACGTCAACCGAGCGCAGTACTTCAAGCGCTCTCAAAGAAATATCCTTTAAATTGCCTATCGGCGTTGCTACAAAATAAACCATTATTTAACCTGTTCGGCAAGCACCATTACCTCGCCGTATTTGGGAGAATACAGAATTTCAAGCTTATTGCTTTTCACTAAATTGCAAATTTTTTTAAAACGCCAGATACTTTCGCTCCGCGAAGTATATTGCCTGTATTGTTCACCGTTGTTTTTAAAACTTATACCTAACTTATAAGAAACGCTTCCGCGCTCATACCATTCTTCGAACTCATAAACCTCCGCACAGGACTCGAAAAGGCTTTCGTCTTTAAGCCATTTTGATATATCTTTGTCAACGCGCTTTGCTTTGCATATACAGTATACCGTCGTTGCAAGATATATAAGTCCCGCGACACAGCTGACAATAAGTCCTTTGTACGTAACAGAATCATTGTCAACGTAATGGCAAACCATAAAAAGCGATATGCCGAAAAAAAGGAAAAACAATACCGTAGCTAAAACGTACAAAAGCTTGTCCGTCAGCGTAATATACGCGCCGTATTTGAAGGTGTAGATTATTTTTCTGCCGTTATAGTTTACCATTTACGACCTCGGGTAAAATTTCGATACCTTCCTTTCCGCCCTTTACCGCTTCTATCATAACAAGGTAGGGCTTTGCCCCCATCGCGCCAGTTACAAGCTGCAACCTTTTAGGCTCCAACCCCCTCTTTTTCAAAAGGTAAATAAGCTCCGCCGTACGGTCGGCGCGCTGAATTATTGCCAGCCTTCCGCCGAACTTCAACGCCCTGTATGCGCAGTCTACTGTCTCGAAAAGGGTGACGGTCAGCTCTTTTCTGCAAACGGCGCGCTCGTAAACCTCGTTTTCGAAGCCCGCCCGCTCGTAAGGCGGGTTGCATAAAATGAGAGAAAATTTATCGTCGTATTCCCGTCCGATATCCTGAATTTTACAGCAGTGCACTGTGCAGTCGAAGCCGTTCATTTCAGCCGTTCTCCTGCTCATATCGGCAAGCGAAGCCTGCATTTCGAATAAATCGAGCGAGGATATTACGGGGTTAAGGCACAGAAAGTGAAATCCCACGACTCCGCTTCCCGAACAGAAATCGGCGACCCTGTCGCCCGCCTTTGCGCGCGCGAAGCGGGACAGCAGAATGCTGTCCGAAGTGAAGCGGTATAAATTCACGTTCTGAATTATTTTTTTATCCCCGAAAAAGCTTTCGAGTACTTCACCGTCTTTTAACATAAACCTTACGTTTAACCGTTGTATCTTTATTGCTTGACCGTAAAGCCCGTTTGCCGTAAATCAAACTTAAAATATAGAAAAAGCGGAGGATTATTCTCCCCCGCTTTTCTATTCCTCAATTAGTCGGCTTTAATAGCGCCTGTCGGGCAAACGTCCTCGCAAGCACCGCAGTCAATACAAACGTCGGGATTAACCACGTACTTGTCAGCGCCCTCGGAAATAGCTTCAACGGGGCAAGTGCCTGCGCACGCGCCGCAGCTTACGCATTCGTCAGTAATAGAGTGTGCCATAAATTAAGTTCCTCCAATTAAATTGTAGCTTACGCCACTGATTTGAATTATAACACAATATTTTCGTGCTGTAAAGAATATTTTTAATTTTTATCGATAATTTCTTTCTTACCGTCGGAATTCTTTTCTTCTCCGTCGTTTTTATTCTGATTTTTGAATTTCAGATCTTTGACGGGGTAGTCGTGGAAGGCGACAATGTCCTTCGCCTTGTCCTCTATCTTTACGCGAACCTGCATCTTGAGCATATTGATGTTCACAACCGTTCCCCTGCCGTCGGGCGTGCCTACCTCCATACCGATTTTGGGGATATGCTTGCCCGCCTCGACGTAGTAGTCGTTTTCGTAGGCAAGACAGCACATAAGTCTTCCGCACAGACCCGAAATTTTTGCGGGATTTAACGAAAGGTTCTGTGTTTTTGCCATTTTAATGGTTACTTTATTGATGTCGGGCATATACGCCGAACAGCAGCACTCTCTTCCGCACGCGCCTATTCCGCCTATCATTTTAATTTCGTCGCGTATGCCCAGCTGTCTTAATTCTATCCTCATTTTGAAAACGGAGGACAGCTCCTTTACAAGCTCGCGGAAGTCCACGCGGTTTGGTGCGGAATAATAAAATACCGCTTTTGATCCGTCGAACGAAAACTCGCAGTCGATAAGCTTCATATTCAGCTTGTGTTTTTCTATTTTTTCCTCAACGGTTTTCATCGCTTCGGGCTTGCGCTCGTTGTTCTTTTTTATCGTTTCAAGATCGCGCTTGGTCGCAATGCGCAAAACGGGCTTCAACGGCGGAATAATTCTGCTTTCGTCCACCTCGCTGACGGGAATAACCACCGTTGCGTACTCGTGCCCGCGCGCGGTATCGACTATTACGCCCGTACCTTTCACGTATTTTTCGCTGTCTTTACCGGGAGAAAAGTAATAAATTTTTCCGTTTTCGGTAAAGCTTACCCCTGTAATTTTAACCATTTTTCATTCTCCTCTATCACGCGAAGCATTAAATCGTACAAAAGTCCCTGAAAAAAAGCGTTGAATTTCAGGTCCGCGCACGCCTTGTCCGTGCAATTGCCCGCAAAAATCAGCGCGGGCGCCGTAAAGCAAGTCTGCTTGCCGTTGACGCTGTCCCTAAGCGCCTTGTGATAGCGCAACGCTATTGCGGACAGCAGTTCCGTCTTATATTTCGTATCGCCGTACTTTACGGCAACCTCGCCTACCCTTCCTATATCTGCGGTAGTGCATATTTCTTCGGCGGCGGAGTTTATTTCCGCAAACCATCCGCCTTCGACCATATTTTCGGCAACGCCGAATATTCCTCCGCAGCTCTCCGAAGCCTTTCCGTTCAGCGGATTGCTTCCCTTTCTTTCAAGCGCGGAAAAAATTTCCGTTTCAGAAAAGGGCGGAATCGTCAACATCTTGACCCTCGACTTCACCGTATCGAGAACGGGCGCAAGCGAGGTGACGCCAAGCAGGAAATGCACTCCGTCATACGGCTCCTCCAGCGTCTTTAAAAGCTTGTTCTGAACGAGCGGAGCCGAATCGTTAAACGAACTGATTATATAAAGCTTTTTTTCCCTTTCAAGGGGTTTTAAAGCGCAGTCGGCAAGCATTGCGGACGCACAGTCCGCAGTAATCTTTTTCCCCTCTTCGGGAAAAATTTTAAGGTCGGAAAAACTTTCGTTCAGTATTCTTTTGCCGTCGGGGCAGTTTTCGTTTACGCCGAAAAATTTTAACGCGAAAATTTTCAGCGCCGCGCGCATATTTTTCGCGTCCTGAAAATACAGCATATACGCGTGCGATATTCTGTTTGAATCGACGTCGCCTGAAAACGCTGTATAAGCCGTCGTCCCCGTAATCAGCCGTTTCATTTAAATTATTCCCTTCCGTCTGAGCAAATCTATAATATTCGCGTTGGTTTCCTCTATCGTGCCGTTACATTCGACGGCGCATATCCTGGGGTATTTTTCCAAAAGCTGTAAATATCCGCCGTAAACGCGCTTGTGAAAATCAAGTCCCTGTTTTTCCATTCTGTCGTTTTCGTCGGCCCCGTTCTTGCGGACGAACGCCTTATCGGGCGAAATATTCAGAAACACCGTTAAATCGGGCGTGCACAGTTCAAGCGCTTTTTTGTTTATATCGGCGATATATTCCAGCCCCAATCCCCTTGCGACGCCCTGATAGGCAAGGGAAGAATCGACGTACCTGTCGCAAATTACAAGCTTACCCGCTTCAAGCGCGGGAATAACCTTTTCGCGCAGGTGCTGTATGCGCGCCGACGCGTAAAGCATAGCCTCGCACTCGTCGCACATCTCGGTATTTTTGCCGTCGAGTATAATTTTTCTTATCTGTTCCGCAATGGGACTTCCGCCCGGCTCCCTCGTCAGTATATAGGGAATATTCAACCTGTCGAGATATGCGGACAGCAATTTAAGCTGAGTGCTTTTGCCCGAGCCTTCACAGCCCTCCACCGTTACGAATTTACCTTTTACCATTTCTTTACCACGCATATTTTTCCGTTGTTTAATCCGAAAGTGGACTTTGCCTGTGACAGCGCGTTGACCGTCGCGTTGGTTATCATTTCGCCCGTTACCACAAGCGGAATGCAAGGGGGCGCGATGCCCGCGTTTTTCGCGCACATTCTGCCGACCGCCTTTTCAAGCTCTATCCACTCGCTCTGTCTTTTCAGCGCGTACTGGAAGGAATACGAGCGTTCGGTTTCGGGAATTTCGGGTTTTTCGCGGTACGTTCCCTGCAATTTTCTGTTGCCGACTACCGCAAGCAGATGCTTTTTAAGGTTGGCAAGGTCGCTCTCTTTTATCATTGGCGAAAGATAAAAAAGTATATATCTTCCGTCAGCGAACTCCGCGTATATCCCTCTCTTTTCAAGCAATTTCATAGCTATACGGGGGTCGACGCCGAAGGGCCTGAAGTCGACTAAAAGCTTGGTCCAGTCGTCGCTTTTGTAGAAGGTGAGCTCCGTTGCATCCTTTTTGAACTGCGCAACGGCTTGCTTTGCGTTGTTCAGCACCGCTATTTTGTTTGCAATGCTTTTTACGCCGTATTCCACCGAAGCCATTATGGGGAAGCTGGGCGAGGTAGTGCGGAAAAGCAAAAGCGCGTCCTCGGCAATGGGAATTAAGTCGGGATTGTTTACCGAAACTATTGCGCCCTGTGTTAATGTTGCAAGCGTTTTGTGCGCTCCGTCCACCCACATATCGGCGTGCAGACCCGCATACCCGTTATCTCCGAAGGCAAGGTGAGCCCCGTGCGCCTCGTCAACGAGCAGAAGTCTGTTGTATTTTTTCACAATATCCCTGTACCGCGACAGCGGAGCCACGTTGCCGTAATAGTCGGGCGAGGTAGCAAGCACGCCTGCGATGTTGGGGTCGTTTGAGATAAGCTTTTCGATAGTTTCACAGTCGGGAGGCTGTAAAACGCCCTCCCTTTCCGCACCCTGTACAATAAGCGGTTCTATTCCGAACAGCCTGCACGCATTCCATACGCTTTGATGCGAATTGCGGAAAACGATAAGCTTGTTTCCGCGCTTGGACGCGCAGTATACAAGCGCCAGCACGCCGCTTGTCGAGCCGTCGGTCGTTATATAGCTTTTTTCTGCGCCGAATATCTTTGCAATATCCTTCTGCGCCTTTGCAATTGCGCCGTCGGGGCATAAGAGGTTGTCGGTATACGACAGCTCGGTTACGTCCAGAGAAGCGTCTTTGAATTTCGACTTAAATTCCCCGCACGCCTTATGCCCCGGTACGTGGAAGCTTTTGCAGGCCTTTGCGTTTCTTTTAAGCTGAGAATATATGCAGTAATCGTACATTGATTTCTCCTGTATAATTTGGGTGAAGCCCCACATCGGTTTAGATAACAACCGCCCGGGCTGACGGTTTCTGTAAACGAGCAAGAGCAGGAAATTGAGCATTTCCGAGGGGGAGCTTACAATGACGTAAGTGACCCCGAGAAAAGCGGAAATTGACGAACTATTGCGAAGTTTAAAGGAAGCGTCATTTTTTGGGTTTCATTGTGGGGAACAGCAACACGTCCCTTATCGTCGGACTGTCTGTGAGAAGCATAACCAGCCTGTCGACGCCGAAGCCCAGCCCGCCTGTGGGGGGCAAACCGTATTCGAGCGCGGTTATGAAATCTTCGTCGACCTGCGCGTTGCAGTTGGGTTCCTGCGCGCGCTTTGCCTCGACCTGCTTTACAAACCTCTGCTTCTGGTCGATGGGGTCGTTCAGCTCGGAGAACGAGTTGCCGAACTCGTGTGCGCAGATGAAATATTCGAACCTCTGCGTGAACGCGGGGTCGTCCTCCTTACGCTTTGCAAGCGGAGAATTTTCAACGGGATAATCGTAAATAAACGTGGGCTGGATAAGCTTGTCCTCGCAGAACTTATCGAAAAGAGCAATGAGCACGTGACCCTTGGTTGCGCCTTCGCCCTCGGGCACCTCCGCGCCGAGCTTGCTTGCGCAGGCACGCGCGTCCGCGTCCGTCTTCCACTCGTCGTAGTCGGCTCCGCAGTACTTCTTTACAGCCTGCTTCATAGTCAGTCTTTCCCACTTTTCGCCGAGGTGAAGCTCAACCCCCTGATAGGTAATATCGGTCGTTCCGAGAACGTTTTTGGCAATTGCCTTGTACATATCCTCGACCAAATCCATCATTGCGAAATAATCGCAGTAAGCCTGATACAGTTCAACTGTGGTAAATTCGGGGTTATGAAAGGCATCCATTCCCTCGTTTCTGAATATTCTGCCCACCTCGTAAACGCGCTCCAATCCGCCGACTATCAGCCTCTTTAAATAGAGCTCGGTTTCGATGCGGAGATACATATCTATATCCAGCGAGTTGTGCTTCGTTCTGAACGGGCGCGCGGATGCGCCTATTTCGAAGGTAGTCAATACGGGCGTATCCACTTCCAGAAATCCGCGTCCGTCGAGGAACGCGCGTATTTCCCTGAATATTTTCGAGCGGGTGATAAACGCGCTCTTGACCTCGGGATTGACGATTAAGTCCAGATCCCTCTGCCTGTATCTTATGTCGGTGTTGGTAAGCCCGTGCTGCTTTTCGGGCAGGGGACGGAGGCACTTCGTAAGCATTTCCACGTGTTGGCAGTGAACGGAAATTTCACCCGTCTGGGTCTTGAAAACGAAGCCCTTTATGCCGATTATATCGCCTATGTCGTAGTCCTTTTTGAAGGAAGCGTATTCCTCCTCGCCCACGTCGTCACGACGGACGTAAATCTGAATTTGCCCGTCCCTGTCGGATATATGGGAAAAGGACGCCTTGCCCATAATACGGCGGGACATAAGTCTGCCCGCAAGGCTGACCGTCTTACCCTCGAGCTTTTCGAAATTTTCCTTGACGGAAAGCGAGTTTTCCGTAACGTCATAGTTCACCTTGACGTACGGATTGTTTCCCTCTTCGGTAAGCTTCTGCAATTTTTCGCGGCGTATTCTCGCCTGTTCGGCAAGCTCTTCCTCCGAAGGCGCTTCCGTTATTCTGTTATCTTCCATTGCTGTTTCCTCTTATGAAATCTTTAATATTTTAAGCGTGTATCCCGTACCGTCGGGGCAGGAAACGGTTACGGTATCGCCTGCGTGCTTGCCCATAAGCGCCGAGCCTACGGGCGAGTCTATTGAAATTTTACCGCTCATAACGTCGACTTCGGTTACGGAAGTAACGGTGTAGACCTCCTCTTCCTCCATATCTTCGTCGTAGACGGTGACCACGCTGTTGAGATGAACGTAGCTGTTGTCGGTGACCTCCGCGCTGATTTCCGCATTTTTAATTGCGTATTCGAGCTCGGCTATCTTCCCCTCGTTGGAACGCTGTTCCTCGCGCGCGGCGTCGTACTCCGCGTTTTCGGATAAATCGCCGTGGCTGCGCGCCTCGGCAATGCGCTCGATTATTTCAAACCTCTTAACCTTTACGAGGTAGTCCAGCTCCTTTTTAAGATCGTCGAAATTCTTTTGCGTCATTACAAACTTTTCTGCCATTATTAACCCCTTTTTAATACAATATTCCGATTGACTGCTCAATCGGAATATATTTCGTTTTTCACTATTATATATTTATCTTACGATTTTGTCAAATGATTTATGCGTCCGTACTCTTTAAAGCTTTACTTTTACCGCCGTTTCGGTTATAATTCCGGTATGTTTAAAATCTGGGCAAAAATTATCAGAGACGGAAAAATAATCAATCAGACCGTTTACGAAAGCGTTGAAAAGTTCACTTACTCGAATTTTTTCACTTATCTGGCGGATATATGCGAGGCAATGGATATAGCCACGCCCGTACTTTTAAAGACGCACATATTCAATTACGCCAAATTTTCGACCGTACGCTTTATCCCGCGCGATTTCGCCGAACCGGTCGATTTCGACAAGCTCGTTCTCGATAATATCACCGCATAATTTTTTCTTTCGCGGTTACTTTTTACCGTTTTGCGCATAATGCTTGTATGAAACAGACCTGTTATTTATGCGTTGCAATGCTTATAATCCTGGCAGTATTCGGGGGGATATACGCCTTTTCGGGGTTTAATGCACTGCTTTTTCTGTGTCTGAACAACGAAACGGTTTACCGCAGTTTTCTTGCCGTAAACTTCGTCGCCTCCCTGTTCACAGTCTATTCTTTAATAGTATTCAAACCCTTTAAAGGACTGAAATAACCGCGCATTTCTGCGCGGTTATTTTTTTAATTATCAGCCGTCAACGGCGTTATCCTCGTCCTTCGATACGGTTGCGCCGGAGTTGCAATATACGGTGTACTCGCCCGTATTGAGGTTCCAGTAATCGCTTTTCGTAATCGATTTCCAGCTGGCTACGCTTCCGTTATATTTGATTTCGGTAAGGTTTGCACATTCGCGAAACGCACCCATTCCGATGCTCTTCATACTGTTTGCTATCGTTACCTTGCTAAGGCTTATACAGCGGTAGAAGGACCTGTATCCGATAAAGGTTACTCCGTAGGGAATGGTTACGCTTGTAAGTCCCGCGCAGCCGCTGAACGCCAGATCGCCGATACCCGTTACGGTATATTCCGTCTCGAGATAGGTCACCGTTTTGGGAATAGTTACGCTTCCGCTTAAATCCTGGCGCTGTATAGCAAGCTTCGCGTTTCTGTCTTTGATAGGATCTATAGTGTATCTCAATCCGTCCGCCACGAAATAGACGCGTCCGTCCGAAGCGGTGTTATTGTTATCGCAATCCCAGACTACGGGACATTTGCTGTTATTCCACGACCCGTTTTCCGATACTTCCCAGCCGGCGGGCTTTTGCTCTGTCTTGCAGTAAATGGTCAGCGCCCTGCATCCGTCGAACGCATTGACCCCTACATATGCGATACTTTCGGGAATTGTTATGACCGTAAGCGAAGCACATCCGCGGAACGCTTTTTCCGCAATCGCGGTTACGGGATAGCTGTCGCCCTTGTGCGTTACCGACTTCTGAACGGTTATCTGACCGCTGAGATTTACCGTCTGAACGGCAACCGTAGCAACGCCGTCTTTTATTGTATATCTTATACCTTCGTGACTTACGTAAATATTACCGTCCTCGGCAAGGTCGTTGTTTTTGCAGTCCCAGACTACGGGGCAGTAAACCTTTTCGGTCATTTGTCCGTCCGTCACGACACCGCCCGAACAGCGGTTCCATTCCGCGTCCCAGCCCTCGGGCTTAGAGGCAGCTTCACAGTAAATAGTAAGATTTTCGCACAGCTCGAACGCGTTGGAGTCGATTATACTCGTACCTGCGGGAATGGTTATATCGGTAAGAGAAGGACAGCGGTAAAACGCGCCTTCACCGATATGGGTTACCTTGCCCGATACCTTTATTGTTGCAAGCTTTAAACAGTTTCTGAACGCGTTTTTGCCTATTGCGGTTATTCCCGCGCCTGTATCTACCGACTTCATATTGCTGCAACCGAAGAAAACTTCTTCGCCGATATGAATTACGCTGTCGGGAAGGGTTACGCTGATGAGGTTACCGCAACCGCGGAACGCGCCGTTTCCTATATCGGTTATGCCGTCGGGGATTAAAATGCTCGTCATTGCGTGACCGCGGAACGCGTCGGCCCCTATTGCCTTAACGGGCTTGCCCTCGTACTCGTCGGGTATAACGACGTCTACGTCTGTAGCCGTACCCGCGCCGACCTCAAAGTAGCTTCCTTTATCGGTAAACCGCAGGCCGTCGGAAGGCTTCGTCTTTCCGCAGACAGTGCAGGTTTTTCCCTCGTATTTGTGGTCTGCCCTCTCGGTTATAAGCACGCTTTTTTTATCGGTAATTTCTTTTTCGCCGTTTTCGTCCTCGAACCATTTTCCGCACTCGTCACAGTCGTAATAGGCTGTGTTTCCGTAGGCGATACAGGTAGGAAGGGAGAGGGGAATCAACGTCATCTTATGCGCGGGCGGAATGACGGCGGTAGCCTTATCGGTTATTTCCTTTTCGCCGTTTTCGTCCTCAAACCATTTCGAGCAGTAATTACACTCGTAATACGCGGTATTGCCGTTAGCCGTACACGTCGGCTCGTTGGCTTTTTTGTAGGTTATGTCGTGTTTTATTTTGGGTATTACCACAATAGTGGCATCGGTAATTTCGTGCGTTCCTCTCGCGTCGAAGAATATCTTGTTGCACACCTCGCACGCATAGTACGCGCTGTTACCGTCCGCCGTACAGGTTGCTTCCGTCATTTTAAAGAAGGTAAGCGGGTGCACGTGCACCTCCCCGCCCGTTTCGACGTCCGCTCCGCACTCGTCGCATCCACCGTCACCGTCTGCGTCAAAGTGAATGCCTTTATCTATAACTTTTGCATTGCAGCCGTCGTTTTTGCATTCGTGCCAGTGATAGGTGTCGTTTGTCGACCATTCGGTACTGTAATCGTGCGTATGGCTGACGACGGGTAAGGGATAACCGCACTCGTCGCATTCGCCGTCGTTGTCGCTGTCCGCGTGGGCGGTTTTGTCTTTTATCTTTTCGTCGCAACCGTCGTTTTTGCACTCGTGCCAGTGGTAAACCTTATCCGTTTTCCACCCGCCGTAATCGTGAGTATGCCCGCCGTTGCACCCGTCGCAGGCGGATAAAGCCAACGTTCCGCAAAGGGTTGCCGTCGCCGTTAAAATAATTAATAATTTCTTTTTCATATACGCCTCTTGAAACTGATTATATTTATCAAAAATTATCGACTGTATAATATCACAAAAATTTGTCGATGTCTACAAATTAACGAATTTTTTAAAAAGAAAAATCTGCCGTTTTTTTCGGCAGAAGCTTCTTATATTTCGTGTAAATTGATAATTTTTTTGTTTTTTTTCAGGGCGTATTCAACGGCGTATTTGGTTCCGCTTGTCCTTCCCTTTAACAGGCGGTAATCACCGTCGTAATAAGTTACTAAAATATCACACATATTAATCATAATTTCGTTGCGCCTGACGTAGGAACGGTAGCCCGCGTTTTTAACTTCGTACGGATAAAACGTTTCGTCGTATGCAGTCAACAGATAGCTTTTATAAAAATCGCTTATAACCTCGTATGACGACCTTACGTAAACCCGCTTTATCAACGGATAAAATTTTTCCTTTAATTCCGTTACGGCGGCAAGACATAAATCGTCAAATACGCTTTTACTTCCGAACAAAAAGGTTTCGGCGTTTTCTTCCTCGATAAGCTCGGTTAGTGCTTTTTTTATTTTTTCCTTTACCTCATTGACGTTATTGACGCATCTGTGCCCTATAAATGCTACCGTTTTCGTTTTCATAATAAAAAAGCCTTCATTTGTCGATTAATTACATATAAGTAACAGACTGTTACAAATTTACGCGTGCGGATATAGTAACATAATGTTACTAACGTGTCAAGAGTTTGTTTATGAAAATGCTTGGGTTAAGAGAAGTCAGAAAAAAGAAAAAGTTGAATCAGCAAAAAGTGGCTTTTGATTTATCAATTAGCCGAGAAGCTCTTTCATACTATGAAAACGGCAGACGAAGTCCAAGCGTGGATATGCTTGTTAAAATGTCGCAATACTTTAACGTTTCGATAGATTATCTGATTACAGGTAAAGAGTTTAAATAAAAATTTTTAGCCAGGGGTTGGAAATGAAACCTTTAAAAGATAAAATCAGTATTACAATAGATTCCGACCTGTTAGAGGAGTTTAGAAAGGAAGCGGAAAGAGACGACCGTTCGCTTTCGCAGTTCATTAATCTCATTCTGAAAAAATATATTTCCTCACTTGACGAAGATTAAAAGTATTAAAAACCAAAAAGCACCTCGCGGTGCTTTTTTTTGTTGAGCCTATACGGTTATTTCAATAAAAGTCTTGACATTTTTTACAGAATAGACTATACTTGCTATAACTTAGAAAAATGTGGACGTGTCCATAAAAAACAAAGCGGTGTTTTATATGATAAAAAGAGATTTATACTTGAACAGGTTAATCGATCGTATGAACAACGGATCGATAAAAATAATTACCGGCATTCGCCGTTGCGGAAAATCCGTACTTCTTTTTGACATTTTCGGAAGTTATCTTATCCGCTCCGGTGTTGATGAGGGGCACATTATAAAGTTTGCTTTCGATTCCGAAGACGATCTTGAAAAAATTGGGGAAAATCCGATTGATTTAGCGCAGCGTAACAGTAAAGTTGATCCGCACAAATTTACGGCATATATAAAAAGCAAAGTGACCGACGACGAAAAATACTATTTACTGCTTGACGAGGTTCAGCAACTTGGCGCTTTTGAAACAGTTTTAAACGGCCTTTTATATAAGAAAAATTTAGACGTTTACGTTACGGGAAACAATTCTAAATTTCTTTCGTCAGACGTAATAACCGAATTCCGCGGACGCGGAGACGAGGTTAGGGTATTTCCGCTTTCTTTCAGAGAGTTTTATTGCGCACGTGGCGGAGATAAATATGAAGCTTGGGATGAATACCACGTCTTCGGCGGAATGCCCGCCTTATTCGGGCGGAAATCAGACGAACAGAAATCAGAATATCTGCAATCGCTGATGTCAACGGTGTATCTGACGGATATAGTAGACAGAAACAAGGTGGCATACAGGGACGAATTGGATTCTATCGTCGATTTTTTATGCTCGGCAATCGGTTCGCTGACTAACCCTAAAAAAATTTCCGACACGCTGAAAAGTATAAAAGGAAAATCAGTCAGCGACGTCACTGCAAAAAATTATTTATCCTACCTTACGGACGCCTTTCTCTTTACCGAAGCAAAGCGCTTTGACGTAAAGGGTAAAAAATATTTCGATACTCCGTTAAAATATTATATTGCAGACGTCGGTCTGCGCAATGCAAAACTGAATTTCAGGCAGATCGAAGAAAACCACACAATGGAAAACATTATCTATAACGAACTGCGGATTCGGGGTTTTACCGTCGACGTCGGCATCGTTGAAACGAAGGAAACCGTTAACGGAAAAAGACAGCTTAAACAGCTTGAAATAGATTTCATAGCCAACAAAGGCAATAAAAAATACTACATTCAGTCAGCGTACGAAATGCCGACCGAAGAAAAATTACGGCAGGAAAAGCGTTCCCTGATTAAGGCAAACGATTCGTTCAAAAAAATAGTCGTTGTAAAGGATAATATCCGTCCGCAGACGGATGAAAACGGAATAGTTACTATCGGGCTTATAAATTTCTTGTTAGATGAAAACAGCTTGGATTTATAAGCAGGTTAAACGTTATTAATTTTAATGCTTGCGCCTGTTTTTGCGTCCTGATACATTACCCAGTAACCCGAATTACCCTCTGGATATGCGGGGATGAACGAAGAATTTTCAATGCTGGGAGGGGGAGATACGGGGTTGTCGGACGGTACTCCGTAGCAGATATACTGCGCTTCTCCCCCGCCGTAAATTACGCCGAAAACGTAAAACTTTCCGTCGCCGTAGGTTATGCGCACCCACCGCGACTGCTCTACCATAGCTATAAGCGCTTCCTCCTCGGGATAGGTGGACAGCACTTTTTCTATTTCGTCCTTCATTCGGGAATAGAAGCTTCCGCCCGTTGAAAGTCCGCCTGCAACGTCCTTTTGGAAAGATACAAAAGCTTCATTTTCCGGTACGCTTTGCCCGTCTTTTTCCGACGGCGTATTTTCGCGTACAGCCCCACCGTCCTTATCAGCTTTGCCGAATTCATAATAATTCTCCTGTGCCAGCGCCTCGTCCTCGTATTTGATTGCGGGCGTTATCTGTCTGGTGTTTTCCTGCCGTTCTATCTCTTCGCGGATACCCGGTATTGCGGAATGGAACGCACCGCACACCGCCGACGCGACGGGCGAAACCTCGCCGTTGACGAAGCATATAAGCGACGCAAAGCCTTCGCTTGTGTCCGCTTCGCAAGCGCCGTCGAAAGTAAGTCCGTCTAAAATGCAGACCTTTTTTCCGTCGGACACCGCACACACGTACCTGCCTTCGGTAAGCGGGGCGAAGTTTATAAGCGAAACCTCTATCCTGAGATTGGCGCCGTATTTTTCCGCCTTGACTATGCCCGAAAGCGGTCCGCCGTCAACGGAAAACCCGCTTTTCAGCCCGCGTATCACCGCTATGTTTTTTGTGTAACCGCCCATATTAATCTCCGTAGCTTATTCTATAAAGTTTATTCTTTCACTTTATTATATATACGCGCAGATAGCGAAAATCCGCAAAAAAGGTAAAAATATAAATTTTTTTGTGTTATATAATTTCCGCGCAACCGTAATGCTAATAATTTGCATTTAATCCGCTGTTTTTGTATAATGTTAAATGAAGGAGAAATTTATGGCATTAACGAAAAACAGAAAAGTACTTGAATTTGTGGAAAGGTGCGCGGCCCTGACCCTGCCCGACGAAATAGTGTGGATAGACGGAAGCGCAGGCCAGATAAAACGGCTTAAAGAAGAGTCGGTTAAAAGCGGAGAGCTTATAAAGCTGAACGAAAATCTTTTGCCCGACTGCTATCTGCACCGCACTGAGGTGAACGACGTTGCGCGCGTGGAGGACAGAACGTTTATCTGTACCGAAAACAGGGACGACGCGGGGCCCTTGAATTGCTGGATGCACCCCAAGCAGGCGTACGAGCTCACCCGCGAAATCGCGCGCGGTTCGATGAAGGGCAGAACTATGTACGTTATTCCGTACTCGATGGGCGTTATCGGCAGTGAATTTTCGAAAACCGGTATCGAGGTGACCGATTCGGTTTACGTCGTTCTGAATATGATTATAATGACGCGCGTCGGCGCGAAGTGCCTTAAAGCCCTCGGCAAAGACGGCGATTTTATAAAGGGACTTCACGCAAAATGCAACGTCGACGCGGAGCACAGATATATAATGCACTTCCCCGAAGACGATACCATTATTTCGGTGAACTCCGCATACGGCGGCAACGTGCTTTTGGGCAAAAAATGCTTTGCTTTGAGAATTGCTTCGTACCTCGGCAAAAAAGAGGGCTGGCTTGCGGAGCATATGCTGATTTTAGGCGTTACATTCCCCGACGGCGAAAAGAAATATATCGCGGCGGCTTTCCCCTCCGCGTGCGGAAAAACCAACCTTGCAATGCTTATTCCCCCCGAACATTACGTTAAAAAAGGTTACAAGGTGGAGTGCGTGGGCGACGATATTGCCTGGATAAGAGTGGGCGAGGACGGCAGACTTTGGGCGATGAACCCCGAAAACGGCTTCTTCGGAGTTGCCCCCGGAACGAACGAACGCAGCAACCCGAACGCGCTGAAAACCGCTAAACGCGGGGCCATATTCACTAACGTAGCGTTAAATACCGACGATATGACCGTATGGTGGGAAGGGCTTACGGACAGTATGCCCGAGCACTGCATAGACTGGACTGGCAAGCCCTGGAACAGAGAAAAATTCGACAAAAACGATAAATCTACCTGCGCGGCACACCCCAACTCGCGCTTTACCGCATCGGCGGAAAACTGCCCCTGCATTTCGCCCGAATTTAACTCGGTAAAGGGAGTTCCCCTTTCGGCAATAGTTTTCGGCGGAAGAAGAGCTTCCACAACTCCCCTCGTATATGAGGCGCGCGACTGGAACAACGGCGTGTTTATAGGCTCGGCAATGTCGTCCGAAACGACCGCCGCCGCAACCGGCGAAACGGGTGTACTCCGCCACGACCCTATGGCTATGAAGCCGTTTGCGGGCTATCATATCGGCGATTATCTGGCGCACTGGATAGATATAGGCAAAAAGGTAAAAAACCCGCCTAAGATATTCAACGTAAACTGGTTCAGACAGGGCAAGGACAGCGCATTTTTATGGCCCGGATTCGGCGACAATATGCGCGTTTTAGAATGGATTTTAAAGCGGTGTGAGGGAAAAATAGGCGCGGAGGAAACCCCGATAGGTTTAGTTCCGCGCGCCGAGGATATAGATCTGACAGGCCTTGATTTAGACGTAAAAACGCTGAAACAGCTTTTTGCGGTTGACAACGCCGAATGGTTTAAGGAAGCCGTAGAAATTGAAAAATATTACTCCGAAACAATTATATCCCGTATTCCCGACGAGCTTTTGCAGTGCCTTGAAGTATTGAAGGAAGCCAGCAAGCCCGCGGAAAAGCCGAAAATAACCGACGCCAAGTCACAAAAAAAGGCAGACGCATCAACGGCGAAAAAGGTGGCTTCGCCGAAGTCCGCCCCCGCGAAAGCGCTTGCAACGAAGAAATCTGCAGTCAAGAAATAGAGACAGAGTTCTCAGATATGCCATTTTGGCATATTATCATTTTCAATAAAATGCCATTTTGGCGTATAATTTTATAAGATACGTGCCAATTTGGCATAAATAAAAGGACGGTATATACCGTCCTTTTCGTTTGTTTTATTATTCTTCGCCTTTGTTTCCGCTGTTGCCGAGGAAGGTGCCGAAGTAAATCTCTTTCTTGCCTCTTCTTGCACCGCCTCCGTTTCCGCCTGACGGCCTTCTCTCTCTTCTGTCGCCTCTGTCACCGCGTCTTTCGCGGCCCCTTCCGTCGCGTCTGCCGTCGCCGCGTCTTTCGCCGTAGTGAAGGCCCTTATCGAAGGGCTTTGCGTTATTGGGGATAACCGCGATATATCTGTTGGGTTCTTTACCCTCGGAAACCGTTTTAACTTCGGTATTGTCTGCAAGCGCGGAGTGGATTATCCTTCTCTCGTAAGGGGACATCGGCTCTAAATTCAGCTTTCTGCCCTTTTCCACAGCCTTGCCGGCAATTTTTACGGCAAGTTTTTTAAGCGTTTCCTCGCGCTGTTCCCTGTAATTTTCGCAGTCTACGATAACCTTTTTGTACTCGTCCCTGCCGGTGTTTGCAACCGCGCCCGCAAGACACTGTATCGCCTCGAGCACGTCGCCGTGTTTACCTATAACCCTTGCGGAATTGGTTGCTTTAATATCGATTTTTATGGAAGACGAATCGTCTGCTATTTCGCTAACCGCGGAAATTTTCAGAATTTCCAAAAGTCCGTCGATAAAATCAACCGCGCGTTTTGCGTCCGACTGTCTTTTCTTTACCTGTACCTTTGCCCTGACTCCGCCGAACAGTTTTTTTCTGCCCTCTTCCAAAATGACGATATCCGCTTCGTCACGCGCAATTTTGAGAGTTTTCAGACCCTCTTCGATAGCTTCATCCACCGACTTTGCGGTGAATACGTTCTGCTCATCCATTTATTTTAACCTCTTTCTGTTATTCATTTTCTTTTTGTTGTTGAATAATTCGCCGCTTGCTTCTTTTTTAGCAAACTTTACGTCCATTATTTTATTGATTATTACAGTCATAATCAGGCTGTATATGGTATTCGTAATCATATAGGTTGAGAATGCCGCACTGTAAAAGAAGGAGAATATACCGTAAATCAACGGCATCATAATAAGCATCCACTTGTTCGTCCTTGCGCCCGAACCGTCGACGGTGGCTAACTCGTTCGCGTCTTTTTGCGAACGCATCGATATAAACTGCTGTAAGAACATAAGTCCTATCGCAAGAACTATCAGAATAAAGTATCCGTTTACTCTGTTGGCCTCTAAATCGTGCCCCGTAGGGTTGTATCCGTCAATACGCAGATACCAGGTTACTTCGTTATAGCTTTCCTCATAAGTTGCGCCCAGTCCCGAGCCCGTAACCCTTGAAATTGAAGAGCTGAAGCTTGAAAAATCGGGGATTTCTTTATTTAAGGGCGAATCGGGATACCAGATATTTCTGACCCACATAAACCCGTTAGTGTGTTTCCTGTAATAGTCGGCAGATCTCTTTCTTGCTTTCTCGCGCACGAAGTCGAGCACTTTTACCCTTTTACCGTTTTCCGAAAGATTGTCGAATTCTTCTTTTTCTTTATCGCCGTAATTTGCCTTCACCGCAAAAGCTTCGAAATCGATTAAATAGGCGTACTCGCCGATAGACTCGTCCTTCGTTCTTATTAAAAAGCCGTCTTCGTTAATTTTTTCGGCGGACAGATAATCTCCGTCCTCGGGCATATCGCAGAGAATATAATCTACGACGACTTCGTTATATGCTTCTTCCATTCCCCTGTACGATTGAAGGTTTGCGTACTGGGAATAGGTTGAAAACGCGCTGAACACTACCATGAATATTACAAGCGACACTATCATCGGAAGGCACGCGCCGAACATCGAAATACCGTTTGCTTTCTGCAATTCCATAACCTTCTGGTTATACATCTGCTTGTCGTTCGCGTACTGCTTTTGCAGTTTTTCCATCTGGGGCCTCATTGCCTTCATCATCAGGGACTGCTTTTTCATTTTATAACGCGAATATATATCGAGAGGAAGTACGATAGTTTTAAGTATAAGCGTAAACAGCACTATTCCGAGACCGATAATGCCGACGCCTTCGATAAGCCACTGAATGATAGTCTCTATCCAGCCGAGCGGAACCTCCGGCATTTTCTGTACGCCGAAATCTATGAAGTTTGTTGATAAGTTTAAAAGATTGAAATTTCCCATTTCTTTTCGTGGGTTATACGACCCACCTCAATTTAAAATAGTTTTCGGGTACGGGATCGTACCCGCCCTTTGACAGGGGATTACAGCGCAGTATCCGCCAGCTTCCCATCAGAAGACCGATGATAACGCCGTGATTGTTAAGGGCGCGAAGCATATATTCCGAACAGGTAGGGCTGTAAAGACAGGTGCGCCTTGACAGGTTGCGCTGATAGAATATAATAAGGCGCATAAGAAAAGCTTTGATAAACGGTTTAAAAACCCTTCTGCGCAGAAAACGGTACCACCTTTTCAGTTTTTTGCACATTCGTTTACCTTTTTAAAACAGGACGAAAGACTTTTTTTAAAATTCCCGTAGCTGTACTCATCGGCAACTCTGGGAATTATTATTACGCTGTAACTGCCTTCCAGCTGTCCGCAGGTTTGGCGGAACGCTTCGCGGACAAGCCGTTTTATTCTGTTTCTCGTATGCGCCTTGCCGTGCTTTTTGGATACGGCAACGCCCATAGACAGGTTGTCCGACGGAAAATACAATAGGGTAATACAGGGAGAAAACACTCTTTTTCCCCTGTTGAAAATTCTTTGAAAGTCCGTATTTTTCTTAATTCTTAAATATTTCACTGTATTCGGTATTCAATGCAGTCCGTTCGCAGTGCCGAAGCGCCTGCATTTTTTAAAATGCAGAACCGCAAACGGTACGGTGCGTCTGCGGTTTTGCGGGGGCGCTTTCCTTGAAATAAAGTCTGCAACCGCCCGAAATCGCATTAACGCGCCTTAAAGGTGCATTAAACTTTTAAGCGGAGAGCTTCTTTCTGCCCTTGTTTCTTCTTCTTTTTAAAACGTTTCTGCCTGCTTTCGAAGCCATTCTCTTTCTGAAACCGTGTACTTTGCTTCTCTGTCTTTTCTTGGGCTGATAAGTTCTTTTCATATATATTTACTCCTTACGAATTCTTAATCTAAATAAAAATACATTAAATACGCCTTATTTGTCAAGCGTTATTCATAGTTCTTACAGGCAAAATGAGGTACAGCCTGTCCTTCGTACCGTCGTTTTCACAGATAAACGGCTGTATCTGGCTGTTGAATGCCAACACTATTTTTTCTTCGCTGAGCGCGTTGACCGCTTCTGTTATGAACTTCGAATTCATTGCAATCTTTATATCCTTGCCTTCGGTTTCCGCTTTAACGGGCTCCTGAACGCTTCCGATTTCCGAATTTGAAGAAATTTCTATCCTGTCTGAGCCTATATCGAAAATAATTAGGCTGTTTTTGTCGCTTCTTACGAAAATCGAAGCGCGGTCGATACTCGCTTTAAGCGCGTTTTTATCCACCCTTACCTTGGTAGTGAAATCCTTCGGAATGATGTTTTCTTTCTTTATGAAGTCGCCGTTGTAAAGTCTGGAAGTGAGAACGGTATCGTCAACCTCAACTAAAATTCTGCCCTTCTGTACGAAAATTTCCGTATCTCCGTCGCCGTCTATCATTTTTTCTATTTCGTTAAGCGTTCTGGACGGGCAGACGATTTCCATATCGCCCGTCGCCGAGATAAGCTCCGCCTTAATGGTGGCAAGCCTGAACCCGTCAAGCGCGGTTACGCTTAACTCCTTATCCTTTATAAGAAACTGACAGCCCTTTAAAATGGGGCGCGAGTCGTCTCCGGCACAGCAGAACGAGGTTGCGTTTATTACCTTTTTGAGGTCTGCCGTCTTTAATTTAAAGCTGTTTTCGTTAATATCGGTGTCGATAACGGGGAAATCGGCCGCGGAAAGTACCTGCATTGCAGTCTGCGAATCGGCGTAGATTATGTCCATTTTGCTTTCGCTTGTTGAAAGAGTAATCTGCACGCCTTCCAGCTTCTTTATGAAATCGGAAAAATATCTTCCGGGAACGCACACGTCGCCTTCCTCGTAGATTTCCGCTTTTATCGTTTTACGGATAGAAATTTCACCGTCGGTTGCAAGTACGATAAGCTTATCGTTTCTTGCCGAAATCTTGATACATTCGAGAACGGGGGTTACGGTTTTGGTTGCGCAAGCCTTAACTACCTTGAGGACTGCGTCCGATAAATCGATGCCTTCACAAACAGCTTTCATTTCTTTCTTCCTTGATTGTTTATTTATTATATTAAAAATTAATATAGTATAATTATTATTATAGACGGTGGAAATGTGGATAATTTACCGCATTCGCCCCCTATTTTCTATAACATAATTATATAATAACAAAAAGGGCGTAAAAAAGCAACCAAATAGTCCCGAAATGCTGTGGAAAAATTAAAAAAATGTGTGAATGAAAATGTGGAAGCTTTGAGCATAAGTTGATAAAAAAAACGGTTAAAATCCAAACTGCTTAAACGTATCGGAGGAAAAACGGGAGTTATCGACATATCAACCGCAATGTGGAAAAACTGTGCTGTGGACAGCTAATATTATTGTTATTTTAAGAAATATCTGTTATAATGGGCTTATGCAGGAAGAAAAATATCTCGATTTAATAAAAAACGTTCATAAAGAGCAATTTGAAAAATTCTCGCATTTCTTGTGCGAATGCAATAAAATTTGTAATTTAACGTCGGTTACCGACGAAAAAGGGGTTTTTTACAAGCATTTTTACGACAGTATCGTCGGCGAAAAGTTAATTTTTAACAGCGCATCGGTAGTTGAAATAGGCTCGGGCGGAGGTTTTCCTTCGATACCTCTGAAAATTGTAAGGGACGATCTTAATTTTACGTTAATAGAAAGTACGGCAAAAAAGTGCAGGTTTTTAAACGAGGTTGTGGATAACTTGTCCTTAAAAAGCGTAAAAGTGTTAAATATCCGCGCCGAAGAGGGGGCGCATGAAAAAAATCTCCGCGAAAAATTCGATTTTTGCGTTGCAAGAGCGGTGGCGCAGCTGAATACTTTGTGCGAATACTGCCTGCCCTTCGTAAAAGTAGGCGGTTCGTTTATAGCCTACAAGGGCGATGCCGACGAAGAAATTCAGGGGGCGCAGCACGCCGTACAACTGCTGGGCGGGGAAATTGCGGACGTTATCGCATACTCTCTGCCAGAAAATTACGGCAAGCGGAAGCTTATAGTTATAAAAAAGATTAAAAGCACCCCGTCCGTCTATCCCCGCGGACAGGGGAAAGAGAGAAAAAGGCCCTTATGAGTGTATGCGCGTTTACCGGTCACCGTATTTTAAGTAACACCGATTTCGACGAACTGCTTTTAAAGCGCGTTATAGAAAATCTTATAAAGACAGGCACGAAGAAATTTTTGTGCGGAATGGCGATTGGCTTCGACTTGAAGTGCGCGCAGGCTGTGGTTGAGCTTAAAGAAAAGTACGAAATCAAGCTTGTGGGGTGCCTGCCCTGTGCGAACCAGAGCGAACGTTTTTCACAGAATAATAAAAGACTTTATAAAGAAATGATTTCCGCCTGCGACGAGGTTATCGTACTCGAACCCGTTTACGTAAATGGCTGTATGCAGAGGCGCAACAGATTTTTAGTGGACAACTGTGATGTTTTAATAAGCTTTTTGCGCAGTAAATCGGGCGGAACGCTCTATACCGTTAACTACGCCAGACGGGCAGGAAAAAAAATAATAGAATTGTAAATATCCGAATAATCGAAGGGCGCAGACTTTTAAAGTCTGCGCCCTCACCTTAAGTTAACGACGTATCTTAATTGCTTTATCAATAGACTTGTCAAATCGCAAATCAAACTTAAACGTGACGTTTAATCCGCGTATCTTAATTACTTTATCAATAGACTTGTCAAATCGCAAATCAAACTTAAAACGTGACGTTTAATCCGCGTATCTCAATTACTACGCCTGTTAACCTACTGATATGACTAAATAATCAAAGCACCCTTTTAAATGCTTCCTCTTTAACAGTGTTAAGTCTGCTGTTCTGAATGCGGTCGAGAACGAACGAGGTTACGCCCTCCGCTATTATATCCGCCATTTTATAAATAACGTTGAGACGGGTTGCCGAAAAAAGCGAATAATTAAAAACGGATTGCTCTGCGATAATTCCCATAACGGACACGTCGCCGACCTTGTTAAGCTTTTTATTTGCTCCGCTCCCGGGGCGGAGTGCGCGTCTTGCAATTTTGATAAGTCCTATATCTCCCGCATTGCCGACCGCCGCGTCGATTGCGATAACGGGACTGTCGGGGTGAGTGGATTTCAGAAACTCGTTCATATACTTGACCTCGTGCGCGGTAATCGGCCTTGCAAGTGTGCCGTAAACGTAACAGTTGAGTCCCGCAAGCGACTGTTTGAGCTTCGTTCCCGTAACGGGACCCAGACTGTCGCCGACGGACAGATCGCTTCCTATACATAAAATTACGGGAGCAGAGCCCTCCGGTGTAGTTTTTTTAAGTGCCAGGCATACGCCGCTCGATGCAAGCGAATTATATAAATTAAACGAGTAATCCAAATCAGTTCTCCTTAAACTTTAACTGTTGCAGTTATTGACCGTTACTTTATAAAATATAATAGTAAATACAAAAATGTGAAAAAAATCCGCCCTTTCCGATTGTGGCGGATTTAAAATAAAAAGGTTAAAATTGCTTCAAGTTACGCAAAATATAAGATGCGGGGATTAGTACGGCAAAAGTGTTATCAACAATTTTATCGACAATTCCACAGTATGAAATCAACAAAACCACAGAAAAACGGTCAAAACACCGCGCTTCGTGTTTCACGTGAAACATAAAATAAACAAAAAAATTTTGGTGTAAGTTTCACGTGAAACGGATTTTATGCAAAAACACAGTTAGCGCAGTGTAAAAATACAGCAATAAAAGAGTTTTTATCAGCAGAAGGTTTCACCGAAAAAGTGAAAAACCGATAAAATTTGCGTGATATATATAAATATGGTAGCGTAAACACTTGAAAACGAAACCTTTTTATGCTAAAATTACCATTACAATAATAAAAAAAAGGAGATTGTTTTGAATAAGAAAGGAAAAATATTGACCTGGGTAATCGTTGCCGTTCTGATTGCGGCGGTAATCGCGGTAATAGTAACCCAGCTGATGAGCGGAGGTACCGAGAAGATCGACCGTAAAGATTTTCAGCAATACATTGAAAACGCCCGGTACTACGACGACAAAGGCAAGCTTAACGTAGACGAAGAGGGCAACATTTTCAGTAACGTCGAGGGTGAGGGTAATCATCCTGACTATACTTTCAAGGACGGAAAAATCGTTGACAAGGATGGCAAAGAGCAGAAGCTTAATGCAATATTCAAGGTTCTCGTCGACGGTTACGAATATACGGGCTACACCTACAACGCCAAGGGAAATCCTATAAAAGCGTATTACTTCTACGGCCCTTCGGCCTACGGTACGGATGCGTGGGATTCGGAAACCTTCAAAAGGTGGGAAGAATTCGGCGTATCTATCGAATGGGGTAACCCCAACTCGGGAAGCTGGGTTTCGACGGCATTCTCGGTTATAATGATAGTTATAATGTGCGTGGTGTTCTTCCTTATAATCCGCTCGTCGATGGGCGGAGCGGGCAAGGTGATGAGCTTTGCCAAATCGAAGGCACGCGTATCAACGAATATAAAGGTGCGCTTTTCAGACGTGGCGGGCGCCGAGGAAGAAAAGGTAGAGCTTGCCGAAATAGTCGAGTTCCTCAAACAGCCTAAAAAGTTTTCCGACCTCGGGGCTAAAATTCCTAAGGGCGTGCTTCTTATCGGCCCTCCCGGAACGGGTAAAACGCTTTTTGCCAAGGCGGTTGCGGGCGAAGCGGGCGTTCCGTTCTTCTCGGTTTCCGGTTCGGACTTCGTTGAAATGTACGTCGGCGTAGGTGCTTCGCGTGTGCGCGACCTCTTCGATATGGCTAAAAAGAACCAGCCCTGCATAATCTTCATAGACGAAATCGACGCAGTGGGCAGGCACAGAGGTGCGGGTCTTGGCGGAGGCAACGACGAGAGGGAGCAGACCCTGAACCAGATACTCGTACAGATGGACGGCTTCGAAGCAAACGAGGGCGTAATCGTAATAGCGGCGACGAACCGTGCGGACATTCTCGACCCCGCACTTACCCGTCCCGGACGTTTCGACAGACAGGTTTACGTAAACCTTCCCGACGTCAAGGGCAGAGAGCAGATATTAAAAGTACACGCGCGCAACAAACCTTTATCCCCCGAAGTCAACTTCAAGACGGTTGCAAGACTGACCGCAGGCTTCTCGGGAGCGGATCTTGAAAACCTTATGAACGAAGCGGCAATCCTCGCCGCGCGTGCAAACAAGAAGTTTATAACCAACGCTGAGCTTTTCGAAAGTATAGACAAGGTTTCTATGGGCCCTGCGAAGAGGAGCAAGGTAGTAACCGAATCTGAAAAACGCCTTACGGCCTTCCACGAAGCGGGACACTGCATACTTGCAAAGCTTTGTACGAACTGCGACCCCGTTCACGAGGTTACTATAATCCCCCGCGGAAACGCAGGCGGTTTCACTATGACCCGTCCCGAAAAGGACAGGGCGTACTATTCCAAAAACTTTATGCTTGACGACATCTGTATGGGTCTCGGCGGACGCGTTGCGGAAGAGCTCGTTATCAAAGATATTTCCTCGGGTGCAAGCGGAGACATCAGACAGGTAACCAAATTCGCCCGCGCAATGGTAACGGAATTCGGTATGAGCGATAAGCTTGGAATGATTGCTTACAACGACGATTCACAGCCTATGTTCATAGGCAGGGATATGGCTACACAGCGTGCGTACTCCGACGAAACCGCAAAAATGATTGACGACGAAGTGCGCGATATAGTAAACAGCCAGCACGAGAGGGCAAGAAAGCTTTTAAGCGAAAACCGCTCCGTTCTCGACAATATGGCGAGAGTGCTTATCGAACGCGAAACTATCTATACCGAAGAGGTAGATATGCTTATCGAAGGCAAGACCTACGACGAGGTTATAAAGTATATGGACGAACACGACGCCGACAGGGCGGAAAACCCGTTCAAGAGATACGAAAGCAATTAGTTTCACGTGAAACGTTAAGTGTAAACGGTAATTATCGGTGAAAGCAAAATCACGAAAATTGTTTTCGTGTGGAGGAACATATGGGAAAAATTATAGCATTTACGAATAAAAAGGGCGGGGTGGGTAAAACCACCACCGCTGTGAATATGGCGGCATACTGTGCCGAGTTCGGAAAGCGTACCCTGCTTGTCGATATCGACTCGCAGGGGAACGCGACTACGGCTCTCGGTTTTTCCAAAAGCCAGCTGAAAAGAAGCGTACATAACGTTCTTATAGAGGACGACTCTGCGGAAGCGAATATCATTGCCACGCAGGTAAACAATTTAGACCTTTTGCCCGCAAACGTGGATTTGTCGGGGGCGGAGGTAGACCTCGTATACAAGCGCAACAGAGAAAGAATTTTAAAGGAAGCCCTTGAAAGGGTACGCGGGCGTTACGATTATATATTCATCGACTGTCCGCCGTCTTTGGGGCTTCTGACCATCAACGCCTGGGTTGCGGCCGATTCGGTAATCATTCCCCTGCAGGGCGAATATTTTGCTTTGGAGGGCGTAAGCCAGCTTATGAATACAATTGCCCTCGTAAAGCAGAGGCTGAACCCTTCCCTTGCGATAGAAGGGGTAGTAATCACGATGTATGACGGCAGGGCTTTGATTTCAAGGCAGATCGCAACCGAAATTAAAAAGTTCTTTAAAAACAAGCTTTACGAAATTATTATTCCCCGCAACGTCCGTCTTGCCGAAGCTCCCAGCCACGGCAAGCCCATTATGCTTTACGACCCCAAGTGCATAGGGGCCAAAGCGTACAAAGCATTAACCGAGGAGTTTTTATCGAAACAATGAAAGAAAAAGAATTTTTTGAAGCACTTAACTCAACTATGCACGTAACCCTCGCCGGGAACTGCGGGGAAATCGAAATAGATCCGGTAATGGGAATTAAGCTCGCCAAAAACACTTTTGTAAGGCTCAGCTGTTACGTAACCTGCGGGGGCGAAACCAAAAAGTTTAAAAACGATAAAAAGCTTATCAGGTATCTGGAAAGCGCGGGGGCGTACGAAGACGGTGAAGTGAAGGTGGCGTTTTTAGGCGAAGACAGGATGACGGTGGAAGAGTATAGGGAGATGCTCGCCTTCGATAATCTGAATATGGCGGGCCTGCTTGAAAAGTACCTTCCGCTTGCCGACAGCTTTTCTTTAACCTGTGCCTACGGTAAAAATTCAATTTCCGAAAAGCTTGCAAACGAAGCCCTCGGAAAAGTCAAAAAAGCTTGTTACGAAACGGCGGAAAGGGAATTTAACGGTGTCAGCGAAGATGAGAGAAAAAAGCTTCCTCCGTTCAGCGAAATTTACGCCGACATCGAAAAAGAGTACGAGGACTATTGCAGGCAGCATTTCGCTTTGATAGAGGCAAACGACGGTTATGCCTGCTTTACCGACGTATTCAGCGGCGACAGAATTTATTCCTCGCTTGACGAGCTGTGGCACGCATACAGCTCCGTCGATTTTACGGGAACGTGTGCTTACGTTCTGGACAAGCTGAAAAAGCTTGAAACCGTCCGCCCGCTGACCGAAGAGATAGAAACCGAAGAGAACAAATGTTTGAAAGATAACCTTATAAAGACGGAGGTAACTTTCTGCTGGCACTGCACGACCTCGTCGGAGCTATCAAAGGTTTTTTACATAAAGCTTAACGAACAGACGGTAAACTGGCTGAAAAAGTTCGAAAGCGATTACGATCTGAACAATTTGGAAGATCTGGCGTTCTACAAAAAAGGTAAACTGCTGTTTTCTTCCTGCACGCACGAGCGGTTCCATTCGGACTGCTCCAAAAAAAATTAACGGAGGCTAAAAATGGCTAATAAAGGATTAGGAAAAGGACTCGACGAACTGTTCAAGGAAACGGACGATGCGTACGAACAAATGTTCGACGGAAAAAGCGCGTTCGGCTATACCGAGGAAGAGAGAAAGAACGCTGAGGATTTGCGTATCGATTTAATTACTGCAAACCCCAACCAGCCCCGCAAAAACTTTGACGAGCAGGCTTTAAAGGAGCTTGCCGATTCGATAAGAAAGCACGGCGTTATTATGCCTATCGTCGTAAACGATAACGGCGACGGCACTTATATGATTATCGCAGGCGAGCGACGTTTCCGCGCAAGCAAACTTGCGGGCAGGGAAACGATACCTGTCGTTATAAGAAAATACAGCGAAAGGGAAATAAAAGAAATTTCGCTGATAGAAAACTTACAGCGCGAGGATTTAAACCCCATCGAAGCCGCTACCGCGATGAAGCAGTTGATGACGGACTACAAATTAACGCAGGACGAGCTTGCCGAAAGAATAGGAAAATCCAGACCTGCAATTGCAAATACGTTAAGGCTTTTAAACCTCTGCCCCGAGGTAATAGGACTGGTTGCGGACGGCAGACTGTCCGCGGGGCACGCAAGGACGGTTATCGTGCTTAACGCGGAAGATCAGGTTAAGTTTGCCAATGAAGCGATAAGAAACCAGATGTCTGTGCGCGAGCTTGAAAAGAAAGTCCGCGCGCACAATGTCCCGCCCGAAATTCTGGAAAAGCGCAAAAGCAAAAAGCGTGCGCTGGCTTCGATAGAGCTTAAAAACCTTGTCGAGCGTATGAAGTACACCTTTCAGACGAAGGTCAGCTTAATCGGCAACGACCAGAAGGGTCGGATTTATATCGATTACTATTCGCGCGACGATCTGGACAGAATTTCCGAAATACTGGATATCGTAGACAATAAATCTTAAAAGTTAAAGCCGGCTGTGCAATAAAGTGCAGTCGGCTTATTTCTATTTGTTGACAAATTACTTTAAATAAAGTAAAATCAAATACAGCGCATTTTTAATTTTGCGCCCGAAAGTGAACGAAATGGCAAAAATGACAAAAAAGACGAGAAATCTGCTTTTAAATCTGGCATTCGTGGCAGTGCTGGTAGCGGTAACGCTGGTGGTGCTTTTCGTCAATCACAAGGAACTGAATTTCAGTGAAATAGCCGATTATTTCAACAACAGCAATCCCGTCTGGATTGTCGGCGCTTTTGCGTGTATGCTTTTGTTCATTATTTTCGAAGGTATAAGCATTTTTCTTGTAAACCGTTTTTTCGGACATAAGACGAAGCTTATTTCTGCGATAGCGTATTCTTCGGCGGACACCTTCTATTCGGCGGTAACGCCTACGGCGGCGGGCGGACAGCCTGCGGCGGTGTACTATATGGCGCGCGACGGTATGAGTGCGGGCAAAGCAAGCTTCGGAATGCTGTTCAACACCATCTGCTATACGGGTGCAATCTTCGTCGTCGGCATAATCGCCCTTTGCATAAACCCGACCTTATTCGGCGGTATTGACGCCGTTTTCGCACAGGTTCTGGTAATTGCGGGCGCGGTCATACAGGCGGGGCTTATGGGGCTGTATATCGGCTGTATGTTTTTCGGCAAAGCCATTTTAAAGATAGGCAACGGACTTATAACCTTTTTAAATAAAATTAAAATAATCAAAAACACCGAAAAATGGCGCAACAGGATAGAGGAAGAGGTCACTAAGTACAGCGAAAGCCGTCACGTTTTAAAAGACAAGCCTGCCGTATACGTAACGACTTTGCTCTTCAATATTCTTCAACGCGTGTCGCAAACGTTAATTCCCTGCTTTGTCTGCCTTGCAATTGACCCCAATGCTCCCTTTCTGGAGATTTTCGCATTGCAGGCGCTGGTGCTTTTCGGCTATAACTCGATACCACTCCCCGGCGGAGTTGGCGCGTACGAGTACCTGTTCATACACATTTACGGTCAGATGTACGATAAAGCGTTCATACTTTTGGCGCTTATGATTTCAAGACTGTTTTCATACTATTTCAATATGCTCGTAAGCGGGGTGGTAACCCTCGTTTACCATATGGTAAAGGTTAAAAAAGTTCCCGCCGCGGAAGGGAACGAAGTGGTCCCCGACGGTGAAGAAGAGGTCGCCCCCGACGGCGAAGACGGCGAGGGAGAGCAACCCGCCGAAGACGGAGCTGCCGTTGAGGCCGAAACTTGCGCGCAAGCTTCCGAAAAGGACGGGGAGGCTGAAATTCCCGAAGAGGACGCCTTATGAGAGAAAGGCTTGATTTAAGCAAAAAACAGCCGTCCAAGGGCGTTAAATTTCTTTACTGCAACAAGTTTGGCGCGGGCATTTTAAAGCTTTGCGCGACGAGGGGAATTGCGAACGTCTATGCAAGCTATATGAATTCGCGCCTGTCAAAGGGCAAAATCAAAAAATTCGTAAAACGGAACGGAATAGATACGTCGCAGTACAAGGCGGTAAAATACCGTTCGTTCAACGAGTTCTTCCGCCGTGAAATCAAACCCGAAAACAGACCGGTCGACCGCGAGCCGACCGCGCTTATAGCTCCCTGCGACGCAAAGCTGACGGCTTTCGATATAGACGAAAACAGCGTTTTTCGCGTAAAAAGCTTCGATTATTCTTTGAATACGCTTTTGCGTAACGAAGAGCTTGCGAAGGAGTTCGAGGGCGGTATATGCCTTATTTTCAGACTTGACGTCACCGATTACCACAGATACTGTTTTTTTGACGGCGGAACGGCAGAGCCTTCTGTTTTTCTTAACGGGAAGCTTCATACCGTTCAGCCAGAAGCGCTTGAAAAGCGCAGGGTTTTCGCCGAAAACTGCCGTGAATATACCCTTCTGCATACCGATAACTTCGGCGACGCCCTGCAAATGGAAGTCGGCGCGATGTTCGTCGGGCGCATAGTGAATAACGGCAAAAAGCAGTTCGGACGCGGTGAGGTAAAGGGCTGGTTCGAGTTCGGCGGTTCGACCGTAATCGTGCTTTTGAAAAAAGGCGTTGCAAAAACCGATGACGAAATCTCGGTAAATACGCGTAACAATTTCGAAACCGTCGTGAAATACGGAGAAAGGATAGGCAGTAAAATTCAGTAAAAATCAGATAGAGAATTAGCAGTAAAATTCAGTTTAATTCAGCAAACAGGGTGCACCCTGTTTGCGTTTGCTTCGCAAACGCAAACCACTTTAACTGCAAGAGGTAAGAGAGATGAAAAAATTTGTAGGTTTCTGGCATTACGGCGTAATACTAACTTATATGTCGATAATTTCGGCAATAATAGGAATGGCGCTTTCGGTTGTGGGTTATCCGTTTTTCGGCGGAATAATCTGCCTGTGGGTGTCGGGCGTCTGCGATGCTTTCGACGGAGCCGTTGCGCGCACTCTCAAAAACCGCACGCCCGACGATAAGGCGTTCGGTTCCAGAATTGATTCGTTAAGCGACGTAATAGCGTTCGGCGTTGCGCCCGTAATGATAGGCTTCGGAATGGGCATGCACGAGTGGTATTTCATAATTCCTTTCGTAATTTACGTGCTTTGCGCGGTGTGCCGTCTTGCTTATTACGACGTCGAAGAGGATAAAAGACTGCAAGACCCGACCGCGGGCAGAAGAACCTCTTGCGAGGGGCTTCCCGTAACCAACTCGGCAATAGGTCTGCCCGTTTTCTATCTCGTTGCGGTAATGTTCCGCAATCTCGGCGGAATAGCGGGCACGATAGTTCCAAAGTGCATAGTGTGCTTCTTCTACCTGCTTATGTCCTTTTTAATGGTTTTCAGATTCAGAATGGTAAAGCTCGGCGTAAAGGGATTAATAGTAACTATTTCGATAGTAACCGCGCTGTGCGTCAGTTTGCTTATGGTAAATATCTTCGTTATAGACGGAAGCATCAATCAGATTTTCGACCTGCTTCCCACAGGGTTTTAAGCGTTCCGCTTAACCGACTGACAAATAAAACGTATATCACAGATAATAAATGCGACGGGCGGTAACATCCGCCCGTCGATTTTTTAAATTACATATTGCTTTTTACGCTTTTATCTGTTAAAATTGAATTATGGAAAGTATCGGGGAAAAAATTTATAATTTGAGGAAGCAGAAAAGCGTCTCGCAGGAAAAGCTGGCGGAGAAGCTTGGGGTGTCGCGTCAAACGGTATCCAAATGGGAAACAAACGCAATGCAACCGTCAATGGAAAACTTGAAGTATTTATGCGAGTTTTTCGGCGTTGAAAGCGCGTACTTTTTTGACGAAAATGAAGCAATAACGCTTCCCGACACTGCTGTTACGGAAAAAGAGACAACGTCAAAAACTATAAATATCTTGATAACGGTTGCGGGGCTGGTTTTGCTTGCGCTTTGCATAATTGCATGCGGTATTGCGGCATACGTCACAATCTCACCCAACGAAAGCGGTGTGTGGACGAGCACTTCGCATTCAGTGGACTATGCGGGTATTATTTTTCTGGCAGTAGGCATAGTTGCTTTGGCGGTATTTATAACGTTTGTGACTTTAATAATAATTAAAAGGAAAAAACGGGCAAAAAGAACAAATTGCAAACAAAAGATTGCAAAAAGGTGACAGACAAATAACAAAGGCTATGTTAAAATAAGAGTGCGGAAGATTTTTTCTGCACTCGATATTTTTATTTAAAGGGGGGGGCTTATGGCAAAAATAAAAAAAGTGGCAATATCTGTCTTGTTGTTATTGTCGGTGGTGATGTGTTTGTCGTTTAACGTTAAAAGCACAAAAGCCGAGACAGTAAAAAAAGATTATGTTGTAAACGTAAATGAGGAAATTGTACCACAAGGGATCTATACCGATTTAAATTTTTCGCTTAACGGTGGCAACGGTCAGGTATGGTTTTCGGTGAAAAATAAGTTTACGCTTTTTCCTTCTATTGTAATGGTTCACGTGGAATTGTACAGGTCCGATACGTATCGGGAAAGCTATACCGAAATGACGTTGGTTGCAAGCAACTATATTTATGATTTAGATCAAGGCAATACGATAAGTGCGGTTTATCAGACGAACGGTAAACAAAGCTATTGGAAAGGACGGGCGTATTATAAAATAGACAGCGCCTCGTGGAATGAAAAACTCAGCGCTACAATACTATTTAACGCTGACGGAAAAGCTGTTTAATATAAAGGCGAGCAGTAAAAGTCACCGTACTTTTTTATAACGCAGATGGGACGTTTGCAAAAGTATAAAATATTAATTATACAAAGACGTTACAGATAACTTGTAAATCATATGATATAATAAAAGAAAATCGGTAAAAAGGGGTGTTTTTATGAAAAAATTTTTATGTGGAATTTTATTGTCGGTATTGCTTTTTTCTGTGACGGCAATAGCGGGGTGTTTACCGAAAATCGAACTGTTTACGGCAGGTACGTACGAAACGTATGAGATGGAAGGAGAGCTTTTTGTAAAAGCAAAATTAATAATGCAGCCGATAACACAAGAGGAATACGAACGCGCCGACGGAATTAACGTAATAAAAAACGATAGCAAAAGTAAAGAAAACAACGTTTATTACAGCTTTGAATTGTTTTTCTACGACAAAAACAAAGATAAATATATTCAGGCAGAGATAGTAGATTTAAAATACAGTTTGGGAACTCCCGGAACTTATATCTGCGAAATCGTATATGAATGGGAAAACGAATTAATAAAACGAAGTGCCAGTTTTATTTACAATGGAGAAAATTATTCATATTTTTATTACGGTTTAAAAGATAACGAACAATATCGTGAAGTTAAATGGATGTTTCATTATATAAATAACTAAGATATAAATTAAACAAAAGGAGAAATAGTAAATGAAAAAGGGGGCGGGGTATTATGAAAAGACTTTTATGCGGAATATTATTTACGGTATTGCTTTTTTCAGTGATTGCAATAGTCGGTTGTAATAATTCTTCTGACAAAATCAAACCGTTTGCGGTTGGCGCGTATGAATCTTTTGAAAAAACTGATAATGAATTTATAAAAGTAAAATTCGTTATTAGCCCGATAGATAAACAAGAATTTGAAAGCGCAAACGCAATCAACGTCATAAAAAATGACAGCAAAAACAAAGAAAATAATGTTTATTACAATTTTGAACTGTTTTTATATGATGACAGTAAGTCGGATTATGTTCCGGCAACAGTGTCCGATATTAGCAGTTCAAAACAAAAAAATATTTATGACGGAACGGTAAAATACGTTGCGGAAGACAAAAACACCGAATACAGTATGCGTCTTTTTTACGGAATCCCTTACTCTGAAATAACGCTTATCCAAAAAAATACCAATGAGCAAAAGAAGGGGTTCGGAGCGCTCTGCGTTCACAATATAGAAGGGGTGTTTGAAACTTTCGGAAAAATTGAAAACGAGATATTTACTAAAATGCAATACGATATAAAACCGATATCCAAAGAGGAATACGATAAGGCAAACGGGATAAACGTAATAGAAAACCACTGTTTCAGAGCAGACGACGCAGACAACGTAAGGTATTGCAGTTTTGAAGTGAAATTGTTTGACGGGAGCAAAGCCTTTGATATTGACGTAAAAATTTCGGAGTGCAGTTATCGCCTGACAACCGCATCATATTATGGGGTTATGGAATACGAACACGAAAATTTATACTTCAAAAGGAATTTCGATTTTTATTACGACGAACCTTATCCGACAATTGAATTTTATAAAAACGAAGAATTAAAAGAAAATTTATATTTAAAATTCAAACCAATTTCTTATTAATTTTTATGTATACAAATGTGGAGGAATAAATGATTATGAAAAAAATTATATGTAGCTTACTAATATCCGTAATGGGGTTCATTTGTTTAAATATAGGTGCCGTTTCAGGCGTCATTGAAGCAAAAGACATTAATTATAATGAAGTTGATAGTTTTGAAACGTATGAAAATACTGAGGAGCAAAATAAAAAAGCTAAAAAATTAGCAAGAGCGGAATTTGCGTCAACAGAAGCAGAAGTAAATGATTCTGTTTGTATTGTTACTTTTGATTGTAATGGCGGAAAGTACGAAGGTGTAATGACATTTCAACAAACAATAAGTGCTGGTTCTTTTTTGTCAGAACCCGATTCAACGAGAATTAAAAGAAGTAAGTGTGAATTTGAAGGTTGGTATACGACAGAAAATGAAGAATGGAATTTTAGTAACGACGTAGTAAATGAAAATATTGAATTAAGAGCTAAATGGAAATGGGATAGTTCGGATATAGTTGTTCATAACACAAAAAAAATTTATTTGGACTTAAAGTACTATAATTCGACTTGGGGGACTTTACCAAGCATAAAAAAATCAATCAGTAACGTGCCGGTTGAAGTTAATGGGCCGGATTTTCCGGAAGAAGATATTAATACAGCAATAAGCAAGTCTGGGATCGAAAGCAGTTATGGGGGTTGCGGACCGCTTGCTATGATTGGAGTTTTAGACTATTTTTCAAGATATTTAGGCTACACGTCAATAATAAATGATCCTACAAATTCTGCAAATAGGATAACCTTAGCGTATCATGTATTTCAGAATACGGAAACGCATCAAGAGTGGTGGAACAGCAATAGTAAAGCAGTTTCGGAGATAGCAAATACATTTGCATCTGGTGACGAAAAAGATACAATAACCACACCCGATGCATATGTTAAAGGTTTTAATATTTTAATGGAAAAATATTATAATTTGGATCAGCAAATATCAGCATCTTGGATTGGTAATTTATTTGTAAGTAAAACAATGAAAACAAATAGAATTATTAAGTCAATTGATAAAGGTATTCCAGCTACCGTCTATGTAAGCAGAGGAGGGCCTGGCGAACTTGGGAATCATTATGTTAATATATACGGATACGAAAAATGGCAAGGAATCGATCGTGATGGGCAAGAAATAAATCAAACGTTTTTTTATATTAAAACTAATTTGAGTAAGACCGCCGTTTGTTGTATGGATGCTGATTTGCTGGATACATTTTTTTCAGGAGTGATTTACTATACAGTTAAAGACAGCAATCAGCTTATAAGACCTTCTGATTTCTCAAAAGATTTTGTAAATGAAAACGGGCAAGGGCAATATTATTTTTATGATAAAACCGCAGACATAACGACGGCAAACGGCTTCAAAGTCGGAACGAAAAGATTGAGATGCGGGTACATAGAAGATAAATATCTTGTTTTATCCGCAAACAGGCAAGGCGCAGGGCTTGCATATCTTGAAATGAACTTTGACATCAACGTTAAAGCATTTAACTTTGATATTTCGAGGTGGAGCAGTAAAGAGGGAGTTATATCGCACATTAAGCTTTATTATAAAGACGAAAACGGCAAGTGGCAGGAGTTGCACGATTTTAGCCCTGTGTCCGTAACGACGGCAAAAGATTATATGGATAATTACTATATGACGTTCCCCGTTGCTACAAACGGAATTAAATTCGAAGTATACAGTATTACGGCAAACAGTGAAACCAACAAAGGGCGCGTCGTTTTAGGTGATATGAATTTGTTCTATTAAACAAAAAGCGATCGGCGGGAAGTATTTTAAGGTTGCAATCGGCAAGGGGTTAACGACTATGGAACAGCTTGCTTCGCTTTATGAACGGTACTGCGAGTTTTTGTCAGATTAAAAAAATTTCATATATCCATTGAAAATAGCTAAAACAAATGATATACTAAAAACATAAAAAGAAGGAGGCGTTTATGAAGAAGTTTGTAACAGGTTTACTTTCACTTGTATCTGTAATTTGTATTGCTTTTGCTTTTGTCGGTTGCGGTAATAATTCCGGTAACGGCTCAACAGTCGAAGGCGATATATACAATTTAGCCTATGCACATAGAATGGGTTGGATTGACGAATTTGATTTAAAGAGTATTGCCTGCGGATACTACGAATGGCTTGACATCGAAGCTAACCCTTACAGCGGGCTTTACAAAGAGCCGACTGAACAGTTGAGTGAGGATATTCAAAACAAAATTATAGAAGAATACGGGTTTCAGACCGAAGACACGAAAGTATTAAAATATTACGGAACGTATGACGGCAATATCGTAATTACGCTTGGCGATCAAAACGGAAATTACGACGAAGCGGAAGAAGATATAAATCTTAACGGAGTAATATTTCCAAAGCTTAGGTTATATGGAATTTGGGTATATCATTATCCCGAAAGAGTCGACGACTCGGTTACCGCGGGTAGAATATACAGAATAGAAAAAGCGTATGAAAAAGAGTTACTCAACGAAAACGATTTAAAGAGCATTGCCTGTTATGTTAATGATCGAAATACCGACGTGGAAAATCCGTACAGCGGTATGTATGAACCGCCTACTCAAAAATTAAGTGCGGGAACTAAAATCGAGTTAAAACAGGCGTTTTTAAGTCAGATTGATAAATATCCCGATGATTTATTGGACGGAATAATAATTCATAAATATTACGGAACATATAATGGCAATGTAGTGGTTTCGATGACGGGGTATAGCTGCGGGTTTCCTGTAGAAGATACGGGAACTGAAATCGGCGGAGTAATATTTAATCATTACAGTTGGAGTTGCATTTACGTTTACAAGGTACAGTAAAAGTAAATTGACCCATAATATAACACAGCGAACGGAATTTTCCGTTCGCTGTGCTTTATATTTCAGCAATTAAGATACGCGATAAAACGGTACGATTCGTTTGATTTGCAACCAAGTCGGTTTGCCGTTAACGCAGTTAAGATACGTGATAAAACAGTACGTTTTTTGTCGGAGGTATTGTTTTAACTGAATTTGTATGTTAGAATAAAAATACGGAAACTATCTGAAAAAAACAAGCAATAAACAAATTGCAAACAAAAGATTGCAAAAAGGTGACAGACAGCTTGCAAATAATATGATAAAATAAAAGAAAATCGGTATCAAGGGGTGTTTTTATGAAAAAGATTATTTCAATTTTAGTTGCGCTTATTTCGATAATATGTATGGCGTGCGCGTTTATTGGGTGTGAAGATAAAAAGCTTAGTGAAGAATACAGGCAATTGCTTGAAGACAACAAACAGCTTAGTGAAGAGTATAAGCAGTTGCTTGAAGAAAATAAACAGCTTATCGAAGAGGGTGAGCAGTTAACTGAGGAAAACAAACAGTTAAGCGAAGAAAATAAGCAGTTGTCGGAAGAAAACGAAAATCTTAACAAAGAGAACGGGTATCTGATTGAAAATGACAGGAAGCCCGCGATAGATAAGGTTGAAGTTATCGAAAGCGGAAAACTGTACACTTTAAAAACTATGTACGACAACGGCTTGCTAAAATCAGAAGATTTAAAAAGCATTGCCTGTAATTATTATGATTTTTACAAGTACGAAGATAATCCTTACAGCGGAATGTTCGACCCTCACGAAGAATTGAGTAAGGAAACGGAAAATAAAATTAAGCAGGCTTATTTAGAACAGATAGTCGAAATTTCCGATCTGCCGATTATCGGCGTTCAAATTACAAATTATTACGGAACGTATAACGGAAACGTAGCTGTCGGAATATATTCGGATTATATCAAAAATGACCCCGCATACTTTCCGCGTAAAACGGATATAGGCGGAGTAGTATTCAAAAACTTTTGGTCAATGGATATCCTCGTATATCATATATAAAAATTTACAAAGGAGCATTTTATGAAAATAAAAGTTAAAGGTTATTTAATAATGGGCTTATTTGCACTATTGTGCATAACGTGTATTTTGTCACTTATATTTACGAATAAAAGCGTAAGTGCGCAGATAGCAAATGAGGAAACAAACAACAAAAACATCGAAACTAATACTTGTCTTCGTGAAAGTGGAATAAGTACATTTGATTTAGATAACAAATATTCTTGTATTGATTATTGCAATTCTCATGGGCCTGGTAGAGAAAATGGAGGTGTTAATCTATTGTCATCGGGATGCAGAAATTATATGGAATATAGGTTTAATTATGGTGCAACTAGTATTCCATATTGGATAAATATGGAAAGCATAAATCAGATTACAAATACTGCGCATAGACAAAAGATACTTTCGGATATACGCGAACAGACGAAAATGTGGAATCAGGCGTGCATGTATGATGGCACAGGGCAAATTGTAAATATTTATGAAGTTAATACAAATCAAGAAAAACCGAGTTCTATTAACGGTATGCAAGTAATAGAGGTTACGCAGCGCGATTTGACTGAGGAAAGAGCAGCCGGATTGTTTTGGCCTGGCTCTTGCACCGTTGAATTAGATTACGATAGTACAAATAAATATATCGGGTATAATATAGATACAGTCGTGCACGAGTTTGGTCATGTTTTGGGATTAAATGACATAGATTCAAACAATAATGTAAGTTCTGGTACACATAAAACGTTAATGGGATATAGTAGAGCAACAACAGCAGGTACATTGAGCGAAGCAATAAAGTACCAGGACGTACAGGGAATTGCGGTAACCACTGGTAGGCATACTTGCAAAGATAGTCATTTTATGAGGTATATAAAAGCTGGCGGTGAGTACAGGCATATTTGTTTTTATTGCGATAGAATAGATAATAGGACAAGCATTATTTCAGGTAGTGAGGAAATTGTATCAAATACAAATTGCAATCATAATTATAAAGAAATGGTTTCTTGTGGAGATAATGATTGGTATAAGTGTACAAAATGTTATAAAGTGACCGATAAGGTTTATAAAGTTTCATTTAGTAATGATAATTATATTGTTCAAGATATATTGGTAGGTTATGATAGCTTTATGCCAGAAGTGGATTTTTGGGCGCCACAAAAAGAGGGGTATGCTTTTATTGGCTATTTTGATGCAAACGGCACGCAATATTATAAAATGGAACTTGCGGTAGATAGGTGGTCCGAGCATTTTAATTCTTTACCGTATTATCCTTGCATTGAAAAAGTGGTTCCGGTCGAAGGGGTAAAATGGAGATATAAATTTGATAATACACTATATGCTCGTTGGAAGCTTTTAGAATGTGATTATACATATCAAAATTTTTCCGATGAGGGGATAATATCGTCAACTACGGTTCATTTAGCGCACGGCAAGAATAGTTTAACGCCGAAAGAAATAGAGGGATATACCTTTAAATATTTCAAATATAATACGCAGCAAGTTTCGTCGGTACCCGCAGAATTAAATATAAAATTATATAATGATCACCGAGGAATTATAGATGAAGAAAGAAAGAATAAGTATCCCAGTGAAGACGGTATATATCTTAAATATTTCACTAGTGAAGTAAAACTGAAATATGATATTTTAGTCGCTTATTACGAAAAAACATGTTTGGCTGACGGGTCTATGATAACGCTTGCGGACGGAAGTCAGACGGCGGTAGAAAACCTTACGGGTGACGAAATGTTGCTTGTCTGGAACCTGTACACAGGCTCGTACGACGTTGCGCCGATACTGTTTATCGACAGCGACCCCGCGCGGTTATATAAAGTAATTAATCTCTCGTTCTCGGACGGAACTGCTGTAAAGGTAATTTCCGAACATGGCTTCTGGGACTACGATTTAAACAAGTACGTATACCTTGACGCGGACGCGGAAAAGTATATCGGGCATTGGTTCAATAAAGGCGACGGGCGTGTTCAGCTTATAGGTATTGAAATCAAGGAAGAATATACTTCGGCGTGGAGCCCCGTAACGTACGGACATCTGTGTTACTTCGTTAACGGAATGCTTTCAATGCCGGGCGGGATAGACGGACTGTTCAACATCTTTGAGGTCGATCCCGAAACAATGAAATACGACGAAGCGTTAATGCAGTCAGACATCGAACAGTACGGACTGTTTACGTATGAAGAGTTTACCGGATACTTTGAAATGTCCGAAGCAGCATTTGAAGCGATCGGCGGGAAGTATTTTAAGGTTGCAATCGGCAAGGGGTTAACGACTATGGAACAGCTTGCTTCGCTTTACGGCCGTTACGTCGGATTTTTAGGTTAAACAGTAATTGAACCCACAATATAACACAGCGAACGGAAAATTCCGTTCGCTGTGCTTTATATTCAGCGTTTTATTTATTATAAAAGCGCTTTGCCCTGTTTGGTACCTATTACGGTAAGAACCTGAACTTCTTCGCCGGTCTTTGCGTCGATATAGATATAATAATCGTTTTCGCCGTAGTTGCCGTAGAATTCGTATGCAAGAACCTCTTCGCCCTCTGAGGGGATAACGCACAGGCGCGAGCCTTCGACGTTGAAGTCCGAATTAAGCTTCGACTGAGCCGTCGCCTTTGAAACTTCGGCTTCGCCTGCCGTACGCTGAGTATGGTTGAGGCAGTAAGCAAGTCCTTCGATACCGGTGACAATACCTCTTTCCTCGCAGACCTTAACCTTAATCATATCGGGGTAGAAAACTACGCCGTTGTTTTCGTAAACGAAGTTGAGGTTGCAGGTTGTGCCGTTTTCACTCGTCCAGACCGCCTTCATACCGTCAACGCCTATCTTCGCAAGGAAATCCTCCGCGATGGTTATACATCTGTCAACCGAGAAATTATTCTGTGAGCAGTCCTTGTAGCTGTCGAACATTACGACCTTTCCGCCCTTCTTGGTAAGCTGTGCAAACATACCGCCGTCGTTTGTGGTAAGCTCTAAGTTGTAGCATACAAGCTGTTCGGCAACCGCTTCGCCCGTACAACGGACGTTTTGCAGGTTATAGTCTGCAAAATACTCTCTTGCAAGCTCTTCTGCGCGGGTTGCGCTTATTTCTTCAAGCGCTTCGATATTCTTTGCGCTGACCTTCTTGATATTTTCGGCGAAGGGGCCGTCGTTAATCTCTTTCGGGGTTTCGATTGTGGTATTTTCAAGGTTTCCGAACGATTCAACCATAAAGTTGCCGTCCCTGCCCTTCCAGGCGTTCATAATCTCTTTGGGAGAAGCGGACGCGGTTAAATCGTTGATAACCGATTTCATCTGCTGATTTTTTTCGTACATATAGCCGAGGGTAGCCTTCTGGCTTTCGGAAAGCTTGCCTCCGCGCGCAAGGGTGTTCAGCATCGACTGCGCGCTGTCGCCCATTTTGTTTACGAACGAGGTCATATTCTGGGTAAGCTGGGTTTCGACGGGAAGTCTTTCAAGAATGATTTCCGCCATTTCGCTGTCAATGGCAATTTCGTTTAAAAGCTTAATCTGCTCTGCCGAAGAGTTCGAAACTCTCGCCTTTGACAGACCCGCGTCGAGGTTGTCTACAATCGAGTTAAGCTCGTAAACGGACTGGGTGTGAATGCTTGCCATATCGGCTTCCATACCGTTCATACTTATCCAGCCGAAGGTCATCATAGTGCCGAGCGCAAGGGTGGTAACGCCGAGTGCGATAACCGCCGCAAGCCAACCGCCCATACCGGGGGTGTGCTCTCTTTCCTTTCTGTCGGCTCTTTTCTCTGCACGAACCTTTAAGCGGTGCTCGCGCTTCGCCTGTCTTTCAGCCGCCCTGGCCTTGCGCTTTGCATTGCGTGCCTCGATTTTAGCCTTTTTCTCTTCCGCAATGCGCTTTAGACGCGCTTCCTTGCTTTCGTGCTTTAACATATCGTGCCTTTCGCGGCGCTTTTCGCGTCTTTCTGCACGCTTTTCTTTAATCTGCGCTATTCTGTCAAGACGCTTCTGCTTGGCTTCCAGCTTCTTTTCAAGTTTTCTCTGTTTCTTTTCAGCCCTGATTTTAGCTATTTCCGCGCGTTTTTCTTCGCGCGCCTTTTTCTTTGCAATCTGCTTTTCGGTGAGCTTCTTTACAGGTTTTTTAGCCTTTTTATCCGTCTTTTTAACCGATTTTTTGGTTGCGGATTTCTTCTCTCCGTCATTCTTAACGGCAGACTTCTTCGTGGGTTTTGTGGTTGATTTTTTGCGGGTAAGCTCTTCGGCTTTTTCCGCACCGCTTGAAACTTTCTTCATTTACATTGCCTCCTATATTGCGAAAACGTGTTTACCGATCGTCGTAACCGTCTGTCTGCCGAAAATCCACGAGCTTGTGGCTACCGCAGGATTGTAGTAGTAAAGACAGCCGTAAGTGGGGTCCCAACCGTTCATAGCGTCGGATGCGGCGTTCATTGCCGTCTTGTCGGGCTCGAGGTTAATCTGTCCGTCCGAAACCGCAGTGAACGCGTTCTTCTGGTAAATTACACCCGATATAGTGTTGGGGAAGCTTGACGACGCTACTCTGTTGAGAATAACCGCGCCGACCGCTACCTGACCCGTATAGCTTTCGCCTCTCGACTCTGCGTAGATACATTTTGCCAACAGGTACAAATCCGAATTAGTGTAGTTCGAATTTGCCGAGTTCGAAGAATTTTTTTTGTCGTTCTCCAAAACCTTTACCGAATCGTTCATACCAAGCGCCTTGTAGGTTTCGATACCCGCAACGCCGTCAACTTTAAGGCCGTTCTTTTTCTGGAACTTTTTAACCGCTTCAACGGTACCCTTGCCGTAAATTCCGTCAACGGCTCCGTTGTAGTAGCCCCATTCTTTCAGCCTTCTCTGTAATTCTTTGACTTCTCCGCCGTTTGAACCCTGCTTTAAAACCGCAGTCTGAACGAAGGGCGGGATAAGCTCGTCATTCGTGTAGGTCCTGTTAAGCACAGCAGTAGTACCGCTAACGGTTGCAACGGCCAAAGCAACAAGACCTATTTTAAGTGCTTTTTTCATTTTTCCTCCTTGCTCCTTTCAAACGGGGGAGCGTCATTCGTTGCAATTATTATGAATAATCACAAAAAAAATATTCAGTCAACCTAATTTAGTTTTTTTATTGCAAAGGCATATGGTTTATGCTATAATTTAATTAACATAATTGTGGAAACTGAAATGAGGAAGAATATATTCATTCTGCTTCTCGGGTTTGTGGCGTGCATAGCCTTAGCCGTAGGCGTGTGGTTTGCCGTTGATTTAGGTAAGCATAGGCACGATTACGGCGGTTGGATAACCGATAACCATTACCATTGGCACGAATGTAAAAACGGGGACTGTAACGAAAAATTAATAGAAAAAGCGGTGCATAAGGACGCGGATAACGACGGGAAGTGCGATATATGTCTTATCGAACACGACCACGAGTTCGCGCAAGCTGTCACCGAAGCAACCTGTGAAGAACAGGGATATACCGAACATACCTGCGTTTGCGGTTATCATTATTCCGACGATTACACTGACGCGTTCGGGCACGACTTTAAAGACGGAATATGCGGGATATGCGGTAGCAAACACCCCCACGAATGGAAAACGACCGTAACAATTCCAACCTGCACCGCAAGCGGCTTTTCAACACATACCTGCACCTGCGGTGTCAGTTTTGTCGACGGTTACGCCGATCCGCGCGGTCACGATTACAAAGACGGAAAGTGCGTTCGGTGCGGTGTTGAGCACGATTGCGATTACGTATCTGCGGTGACCGACCCGACCTGTACCGAACAAGGCTTTACAACGTATACCTGTACTTGTGGGGCGAGCTACGTTGACGATTATGTCGACCCGCATGGTCACGATTATAAAGAAACAGTAACCGAACCCACTTGCACGGATAAAGGGTTCACTACATACACCTGCAACAACTGCGGAAACGATTATGATGATAACTATACCGACCCGCTCGGTCATAATTACGTTGACGAACAGTGTACGCGTTGCGGGCATTGTATTTACACCGTCGGCTTGGCTTACGAGCTTTCAAATGACGAAAGTTACTATATCTGCGCGGGCATAGGCGAAGCAACGGTAACGGATATTGTTCTTCCTTCGAAGTATAACGCCAAACCGGTGAAGGAAATCGAAGCTTCGGCGTTTAGGAATAGCAGTCTGACAAGCATATTTATCTCTGAAAACGTGACCAATATCGGTTCATCTGCGTTTTACGGTAGCCAATCTCTTGGAAGTATATATTTAGGCAGAAGTGTAACTTTTATCGAGCGCTATGTCTTTGGTGAATGCACTGCGCTTAAAAGCATAATCGTATCGGAAGTAAATACAAAGTATTACAGTGAAGGCAACTGCATAATCGAAAAGAAAAGTAAAACGTTGATACTCGGATGCAGTGGAAGTATTATTCCGAACGGTGTACTGTCCATAGCAAGCTCGGCTTTTTATAATTGCGGTATAACAAGTATTACGATACCCGCAAGCGTAATTTCTATTGCGGGCTCAGGAATTTTTGGCTCTGCTTTTGAGGAGGATAACGTAATAAATGTTAATGTTGAAAAGGACAACGCAAAATATTACAGTCAAGGTAACTGTATAATCGAAAAAGAGAGTAAAAGCGTAATATACGGCTGTAAAACAAGCGTTATTCCGGACGACGGCAGTGTTACTTCAATAGGCGATTCAGCATTCTGCGGTAACGACGGCTTGACGGATATTATAATTCCGTATGGTATCTCCTCTGTCGGAGGACACGCATTTCAGGGTTGCGACCGTTTGGGAAGCGTTGTTTTGCCTGACAGTGTAGTAAGTATCGGTTCATACGCGTTCTGTAACAGCGGTTTGACAAGTATCGTTATTTCTAACGGAATAACCGTTATTCCCGATATGGCGTTCGGAGGTTGCCGTTATTTAAGAAATATAACAATTCCCGATAGCGTGGAGGTAATCGAAGCGTATGCTTTTGACAGCGGAGTTTTCACAAGTATAAATATTCCTGCAAACGTTGTATCTATCAGCCCGAAAGCGTTCGCCAGTTGTGACCGTTTAATGAGCATAACGGTTGATGTGGAAAACGATAAATATTACAGTCTGAACAATTGCGTAATAGAAAGGGAAAGTAAGACGCTCGTTCTCGGTTGCAACAGCAGTGTTATTCCCGATGACGGAAGCGTGATTACTATCGGTAACAGTGCGTTCTACGGCAGCGGAATAAAAAGCATAATGATACCCGAATGCATAACGGCTATCGAAGAAGGTGCATTCTGCGGTTGCGATAATTTAATTACGGTAACAATTCCAAACGGTATTACGGCTATTACGGAAAGCGCGTTCAGATATTGCCAAAGCCTTAACAGAATAACAATCCCCGAAAGCGTGACGTTCATTGGAAATTATGCGTTCTTTGGTTGCGGTAGACTGGCGCTTATAACTTTCAACGGTACGAAAGAGCAATGGGAATTAATCGAAAAGGAAAGTGACTGGGATAATGCGGGTAATTACATAATCCGTTGTACCGACGGTGATATTAAAAAACAGTAAAAAAAGGACGGCAACTGCCGTCCTTTTTTTTACATCTGATAAGTGAATTGTAATTTGTACTTATATTTACGCTGTTAAGCGTTACGCTTAAACTTGTTTATAATATCCATTATTGCCGAGCGGTACTGCACGCCCGCAGTGCCCGAGGTGAAGCATAAGGGGGGATAGATAACGCACCACCAGTTATCGCCCGTTCCCGAGCCTAATTCTATAATAAGCGCATCGTATATGCCGTTTTCAAGCGTCAGATCGCCGTAAACGCGGGTCGGAAATTCCTCTGCGCGTACGCTTGCCTTCGACTTATAGTCAAAGCCGTTCGCCTTTAAAACGCGGTCGCAAACCTCTTCTATTTCGGGCAGTATTCCCGAGATAATTTCCATTGCCCTCTCTTTGTCGGTGCATTGCGAAGCGTAGGGGGTGACAAATTTAACAACTTCGTCCTTGACTATGTACTTGATACTCTGGTCTGTCTGCGAGTTAGAGTTCGCGCGGACGTGTATTCTCAGATAGTCGGTTTCCGCCTGCTGTTCGGCGCCCATAGTTTTTACGAGAGCAACCGTTCCTATTACCGCCAGAATGGCAATTATCACTGCAACTATTTTTTTCATATTTCAACCTCACGACTAAGTTGTTGACGCGAAGTGGGAAAATTATACGTTACAAATTTATTTTTTCATTTTTTTATCAAAAACGGCGTAAATGCACATACTATATATTGTTCGCCGCTCTGAATTTTTAAATTTGTAAAAATTATAAAATCTGATTAAAAACGCTTGCATTTTGAATAGTTATTTGATATATTAATAAAGCGTTCGGGAGCTTAGCTCAGTTGGGAGAGCAACTGCCCTACAAGCAGTGGG
>CAMUNT010000002.1 GCA_947090365.1 uncultured Clostridia bacterium | reverse complement strand
CACGCGGACTTGTTTCGGGTATAATTTTCCTGTCCTTCATAGGTAGCGTATTCTTTATCGCAGTCGGCGGGGCGGGGGCGAACAGACTTTCCGAAGATATAAGCTTCGGCGAAGATTACGACCCGTACGTTTCTATTTACCGCTCTATTGAAGAGTACGGTGATCAGGGTATTTTCAAGATTTTAAATGCAGTAAGCGACCCTAAGGATACGCCGTATTATCTGTTCGCGGCAGATATTGTATTCTCCGGCGGGCTTGACGACGATCTTCACGACGTAAGCGGAAACGTAAAGTTCCGCGAAGAACTTTCCGCATACGTGGGTTTTGCAAAGAATACGCTTGCATTGCTTCTGAAACACGATAACAACGGCGAAATCGCATCTATTCTCAGCGGTCAGACTACTGAGGATAAAATGTCGAAAATACTTGATGTCTGTCTTAATCCCGAATTTCAGGTAGAGTTTGATAATCTTATCGAACGTTTCGATTCGCAGACGTACGTTATCAACTTTGCGCTTTCGCTTGCCGATGCCGTAATTGCCAATGCAGACGATATGTCGTTTATGAATTCGGTCAGTGCAGACAATAAAGAACTCTTGCAGGTTATGTTTACGCGCGGTTATCTCAGCGAAACGATTCCAGACGAAAGGGAGCTTAAATACGGTAAGAAAGCGGACAGCGGTGAAATTCCGCCCTATATTACGATAAACCACCTGTTCACAAAAAAGGACGCGCAGACGGTACTTGACGTAGTGCTGTCGATAATTGCGGGCGAAGTTAACGTTAAAGAACCCGCATCAATAGCAAAAGTACTTATTCCATATATCGAAAATCTGTCTGTTTTTTCAACGAACCGCAGTAAAGAAATGGATCCCGTACTCGGAAGGCTTTATTGTTATTTCGACAACAAATATCTTACCGATGAAGACGAAGACGGAATAAGATATTCAGAAATCAAAACCGAATCGGTTTCCTGGACAAAGGAAATAAGAGCGCTTTTAAGCGTTTCCGACGGGCTTTATACAATGTACGATAAAGTTTACGGCAGTGAAAACAGTATTTTTACGGAGGTTGTTGAACTGTTTGACGAAGAAAACGGAGAGTATGAGGAAAACGTCCGCATGTACGAGGAATTGACAGACGTGGTCTCCGATTCGGTACTTTTAAGTAAGGCGCTGTGTTCTAAAAAAATTTCCCGTTTTCTGGAAGAGCAGTTTAAAAAAATCAGCGATAATATTTACTTTCCCGCTAAAATTACTTATGAAAATAAATATGACGGTGAAGGCAATATCATTTCCTACGGCGAAGCGTACCAGTTGCTTCGAGGACTGCGCCTTCTGGCGGATAAAGAAAATAAAGACATACTCGATTCGCTTTTAAGTGTATCGGAAGATACGATTGAAGATTTTATGAAACGTCTTTCCGAAACGATTTCAAAGGACGACCCTTACGCAAAAGGTAACTCGCTTGCTTCGTATCTTACCGAATCTGTGCTGTTCCGTTCCGCGCTTTCGTCTGTTGTAACGGAGCGCGCGGGGGATATGCTCGTCGTGCCGAAATATTCGTTTGAAAAGGACGCTGACGGCAATACGGTAAATTTAATAAATAAATATGAGTTGCGTGAAATTTTCGACGCGCTTCCCAAAGTGATAGATAAAATACTTCCGCTTGCATCGGAAGAAATTACGGCGACACATATCAAAGATATTTTAGACGACGAAACGTTTAATTTGCTTTTAGACAACGGCAACAAGATTGTAGAAGGAACAATTTCAAACGCCTTGATAACCGTATTCAGCGATAACGGCGAAGTAGTACTTCCCAGAAGGCTTGAAAATTACGAAGAATGGATTACGGTGGACGGCACCGAGGGCGAGCTTCGGAAATTTATCCGTAATACGGTAGAAATTTTAGAGCTTGACGTCGGTGAGTTAATGGACGGAGGCCTTGACAAAGACAGTATCTTCGATAAGATGAAAACGCTGAAAGACTCAGAAGTCGACGGGCTTTTCGAATCGGGAGTATACCACTATACCGTATCCGATATGATGGATAACGGCGGTTTCAGCTTCGGCAGTTTTAAAGTAGTCGTTCCTTCGTCGGCGTACAGAACGCTTATCGACGATAACCTTGTAAGGGTAATCAAAGCGAAAGAATTATCGTCTGTATTTATCGAGCTTAACAGCTTTGGCTTAACTTCGGATATGAGCAACGAAAATATTATAAGAAAGCTCGTAGAGCAGAAGGAAGTTTTAAACAGAAGCAATATTATTTCCGCTTCCATCGTCAATTTTATCGTGGAAAACGAAAATATATGTTCGACGCTAAACGTTCCCCAATCCTATATCGATGCAGGTTCGAGGCTTGACGATTACGATTCGACAAACGCCTGGTACAAAGAGCTTCCCAATATGATAGAAGCGATAGACGAAATTTTCGAAATTTCGCAGATGGCCGAGGACGAAGAGTTTGTGTTTAACAGCGATACTATATCGGAAAAGACGAATAAGCTTTTGAAAGAGCTGAACGACCCGTCCGTAACCAATCCCGATCTTACAAGATTGGAGGTTTGTTATGCATCCGACGTACTCAAAAACAATATCACCGTAGAGCTTGACAAAGCGCTTGACGGCGTTGTCAAAGAAGAAGTAATAGAAAGTGCAAAAATCAACGGATATTATGCAGAGGAAGAGCTTAGAGCCCTGTCGGAAACGGCTTCTATTTTCGATCTGGATATTCTGAATATCGACAACGGCGAGCTTGCAAAAAAAGTAAAAGACCAAATTCTTTCCTTGAACAAGCCGCACGACGGCGACGCTCAGAACCGTTCTACTCTCGATATTATGTATCCGTCGGCAATTATAAGGTATTTCGTTACAGACGAAATCGATAAAGCGCTTAACGGAACCGATCAAGACGACTATTCACTTATCGATATACCTGTGCGCGACGGCTTCAAGCAAAATAAGGTATATCCCAAAACCGAAATTTCGGCCCTTGTCGACGCGCTTGAAGCTCTCGGCGTTACAAATATCGATGACGGTATTTCGTCGGATAACTTCACTGTTCTTTCAAAGTACAGGGATAGTATAGACGTTATCTGCAACTCCGGAATTGTTAACGGAATAATTACTAAACAAATAGACGGTGCGCTCAGTGAAGATTTGATAGACGTTTACGTTAAAGAACAGATCAAGGGTAGCAGTCGGGTATATTCAAAAGCGGAAATTTCGAATTTAGTCGACGCTCTTGACGAGTTGGGCTTAAAAGATTTCAACGAATTTGTAAGCATCGAAATCGACGACATAAAGGGCGAAAGCAAAACGGAAAGCGGTGTCAGTAAGCTTGACGTCATTTACCGTTCGGATCTCGTTGCAGGTGCCGTCACTAAAAAAGTTAAGGATACTTTTGATGAAAACGCAGAGCTGATATATCATAATTCGGCAAACCGTACCGATTTACCCGTTCTTAAAAAGCAGGAAGTAAACGCATTGTTAAATCTGCTCGGAGACGTTGACCTCGATAATTTCGACGTGGGAAAGGTTTCGCTTACAAGCGTAAGGGAACAGCTGGTTCCCGATGCGGACGGTAATCCCCAATCGTATCTCATATCTGCAAACTTTACAGACACGCTTTTAAACAAAGATCAGCTGTACGTGCCTTCAAACGCCTGCTATTTCGACGGATACGGCAGTTACCTCATAAGTGCAGAGGAACAGCTTCGCTTTATCGACGCGCTTATCGCCTTGCGGGGAGATACTCCGTTAGATGAATGGGAAGTTGAAAACGATATGGTTTTACCCGACAGAGGAAGCCGTGAATTGCTTTTGGTAAGTAAAATTATGAGCGCAACCTTCTCGCATCACGTATTTACCGACAACGTTAAGGTTCAAATGATATTCTCGCAGACAAGCGTTGACGTAAGTGCTTCGAGAATGACGGCATCGGGAGAGGAGTTTAAGCTTCCGGTTATAAATACCGAACAGCTTAACGCGCTGTTTGAGCTCGTGGAAGGTTTAGGCGGTACCAAACTGGAAATTCCCGATTTCTCAACCTTCGAAGACATTCAGGCGTCAGCCGATATAATCGATTTGCTGTGTGCATTCGATGTAACGCGGTTCAAAATGTCAATAGTCATACTGGAAAAATTCAGCGACGTCAAAGATCAGCTGGCAGATTATATCGAAATAGTCGACTGCAATAATTTCTCCGTTGCATACGGCGACAGAATAGTTTGGACTCCTCTTTCCGCAGAAGCGTTGACGGAGCAAGGAATTGTGAAGCTGGTCCGCGGTCAGTGATAATTTTACAAGTTTGATTTAATTCAGTCGCTTCGGTTAAAACGGCGAAATTCTGCTTAAATAGGGATACAATGTTTAAAATACTTTTTTCAAAACTTAAAGAATCGTTAATATCGGTACTGCCTATTACCGCAATAGTGCTCATCATTTCATTTACACCGCTCGTAACGCTTACGACGGCGGAAACGGTGGCTTTTGCGGTGTGCGCGGTTTTGCTGATACTCGGCATAGGGCTTTTCAACCTCGGTGCCGATCTCGCTATGACTCCTATGGGCAGTCACGTCGGTGAGGGGCTTACGAGATCCAAAAAAGTAATGATTCTTGTCGCGGTATGTTTCTTTATGGGCTTGCTGATAACAATAGCGGAACCCGATTTAACGGTACTTGCAGAGCAGGTCAAGGACATTATGCCGGGTGAAGGCGATGCAAGTAAATGGATTTTAATAATTACGGTAGGTCTCGGCGTAGGTCTGTTCCTCGTTATTGCCGTACTTAAAATAATCTTTCATAAAAGCCTTGCACCTCTTCTGATGTTCTTTTATATGTTGCTTTTCGCAGTGTCGGCAATGCTTATCGAAAGCGGTAAGGGCGGACTGTTTCCGCTGTCTTTCGACTCGGGCGGAGTTACAACGGGCCCCATAACGGTACCGTTTATAATGGCTCTCGGCTTCGGTATTGCCACTACGATAGGCGGTCGCAACGCAAACGAAAACAGCTTCGGGCTAATTGCTCTCTGTTCGGTAGGGCCCATAATCGCGGTTATGTTGTTGTCTTTGACTACAACGGGAGATCTGGGCGCGTACGATACAATGAAGTATGCAATGAAACTCGACGAAATCGGGGAGCTAATCGTTGGAAAAATAGGCGAAGTAGCGCTTGCACTCGGGCTTATCGTTGCGTTCTTCCTTGTCTTGCAGTTTACCGTCTTAAAGCTTCCCAAAAAGAAGCTCATTCAAATGGCGATAGGAATAGCTTACACTTTCGTTGGGCTTGTAATTTTCCTCGTTGCCGTAGAAATCGGCTTTATGCCCGTCGGCTTTAAGCTCGGACAACAGCTTGCCGAATTCAGCTCCGCACTGCTCATCGTGTTCGGGTTTATAATCGGAATGGTCGTCGTCCTTGCAGAGCCTGCAATTCACGTTTTAAACAAGCAGGTTGAAGAGGTAACCGGCGGAGGCGTTAAAAAAATCGAAATGCTGTTGGCGCTTTCGATAGCGGTCGGAATTTCAATAGGCTTATCCCTTATACGAACTATTTTTCAATTTTCGCTTTTGTACTATTTAATACCGGGTTATATGATTTCGCTCGGACTGTCGTTTTTCGTGCCGAAAATGTATACGGGCATTGCCTTCGACTCCGGCGGAGTTGCAAGCGGTCCGTTGACTTCGAGTTTTATTCTTCCACTCGTAATAGGAGCTTGCTTTCAGATTGAGGGCGATGTTTACAGCTATGCCTACGGCGTAGTGGCAATGGTGGCGATGACACCTTTAATTACTATTCAGATTTTAGGCTTTAAAGCGGTAGTCAGTTCAAAAGTACGCTCCAACGTAAGAATGAGACGCATTCTTTCTGCCGACGACGAGCAGATTATTTACTTTGATTAGGAGGAATTATGGCGGAAAAAAATTCTAAAAAAGCAAGTATCCCGAAGAGAGCGAAGCCGACTGCTAAAAAGGCTGCGTCCAACAAGGTTGCTGCTGAAAAGTTAGAACTTTTGGTAACTGTTGTAAACAGAAACAAAGCCGAGTATTATACCGATTTAATTCAGTCGTTTGACGTTAATATGCAGGCTACGGTATTAAGCCACGGCACTGCGGACGCAAAAATGCTTGTATTTCTCGGTTTGAGCGATACTGAAAAGTCGGTAATTTTCAGTATCATTCAGGAGAAAAAAATAAACGATGCAGTGGCTGTTCTTGAAAAGAAATTCAATACGATAAAGGACGGTAAAGGTATTGCTTTCACCATTCCGCTGACAAGCGTAATAGGTACGCTTATTTACAGGTTTTTAAGCAATAACAGGACGCCCGTCAAGGAGGAAAAATAAATGAATTACGAAGTAATATTCTGTATTATAAACGCGGGGTATTCCGAACTGGTTATGGACGCCGCTAAGGAAGTCGGCGCGCGCGGCGGTACGGTTATGCACGCAAAGGGAACGGCCAACAAGGAAGCGGAGCAGTTTTTCAATATTTCCATTCAGCCCGACAAGGAAGTGGTTATGATACTCGTGCCTACTGAAATCAAAGACGACGTTCTGCACGCAATTTACAAAAATGCGGGTTTAAAAAGCGAAGGCTCGGGCATAGCTTTTTCAATGCCGGCAAATAAAGTTGTGGGGCTTTCTCCCGTAACTCCTCCGCCAACGGAAGAAGATAAAAAGGATTAATAACAAATAAAAATGCAGCACACGCAAAACTTAAAGTGTGTTGCATTTTTATTTGACATTGTATTTAGTTGATATTATAATATTTTTGTTGATTAATCAACCGACGAGGGCTGTATGGACAACATATTTGAAAATTTTACGATTACTATTTTAAAGCTGAATAAGCTCGTGCAGAAAATAAAGAATTACGAAATGCAGGAATACGATTTAAAGACGATTCACGTAATGTGCGTATACTATCTAAGCGTTCATCAGCAAGGACTTACCGCAAGCGAGATTACAAAGCTTACCCTTGAAGATAAGGGCGCTATTTCCCGCGCACTGAAAACTTTGCAGGAAAAGGGATACGTAGTCTACGATCCCAATAAATACAATGCGGTAATTCAGCTTACAGACGGGGGCAGACGGTTGGCTTCGGAAATATGTGTAAAGGCTGAAAACGCTGTCAAAGCAGGCAGTTATGAATTCACCGATGAAGAGCGTAACTCTTTCTATAAAGAATTGCGTACGATAGCCGTAAATCTGGAAGATTACTACCGTAATCTTATAAAAAAGTAAACTGTGGTTAAAAATTGGTAAAATTATTTTCTTTTTCATTATTGACATTAATCTCGGTATGGGATAATATGTTGATATGTTTAAATGGAGTAATTCCGATAAAATCGTAATACCGGTTACGATATTGATAATTTGCGTAATAGCCGTCGGGTTGCATTTTTTGCTTAGGAATAAGAGTAATATGCTGAAAAAAGTTCCTTTGCAGATAATTTCCGTATTTCTCGTAGGTTTGGAAATTGCCAAACAAATATATTACTACGGTAATCCCGATTTTACTTATTACGTTTTACCGTTGCATTTTTGCTCTTTGATTTTGCTGCTGATGCCTCTATCCCAGCTTTTCGGCGAGAAGGTTGGAATGATATTCAGGCCTATGGCTTTTTTATATTCCATGCTTATGTCTGTCTTAGTGCTGATAAATCCGCACGCGCTTATAGGTACTTCGACCTCGGATATTTTCGGGAATTTCCATAATATTCATACTTTTTTCTTCCATTTTTCGGTTATTGCTTATCTTATATTCTCTATTGCTCTTTACGATTACGTGCCGAAATATAAGCATTGTATAAACGTATCGTGCGGAATAGCATTATATACGGTGTACGCCGTACCTTGCGCTTACGCGCTTAATACGAATTACGTGAATATTCTGTACAGCTACTTCGAACCTTTGGAAAAATTCCGGCTTTGGGCGGGACAGATATGGTATAATGTAGTATTATTTTCTGTTGCTGTACTCTGCGCTTGCGCGTTGTGCGTAATAACGTGCCTAATATATAAACTAATAACACACGTATCAGCGAAAAAAGAAGAAAGCATTTAAAAGGACACTTCCGTAAAACGGAAGTGTTTTTAATTGCCGTTATTTTTGCTCGGAAACGTAAATACTAAACGTATGGTAAATTACGAAAAGGTTTACGTTTCGGCATATCTTAAAATCAGCACAGACGGAATTATGAAGCCTGTGGCAATCGAATGGACGGACGGAACGCGGTACGAGATAGATAAAATAATAGACGAACGCAATGCCCCGCCCGAACATACGGGCGGAGTGCTTACAAGAAAGTATAGAGTAATAATCAATGGCAGAGAAAAGATTATTTATCTGGATAAGCAGACGAACAGGTGGTTCGTGGAAAGGTTTACGGGGCAGTCGTAAGCCTTTTTATTTTGCGCATAATACTTTTATGCGGACGATACTTCACAGCGATTTGAATAACTTTTACGCTTCGGTAGAGTGTTTGAGAAACCCCGAAATACGAGATAAGCCCGTCGTTGTGGTCGGTAGCAAAGAGGACAGACACGGTATCGTTTTGGCGAAGAATATGATAGCTAAAAACTTTGGCGTAAAGACTGGCGACGTGTATTGGGAAGCCAAGCAAAAATGCGGGAACACACTCATAGAAGTACCCGCCGATTTTATTACTTATCTTAACGTCTCGAGGGAAGTCCGCGCTATCTACGGGGACTATACGGACAGAATAGAAGCCTACGGCATAGATGAATGTTGGCTGGACGTAACAAAGAGCGTGAAAGCGTTCGGCAGTGGGAAAGAGATTGCCGAAGCGATAAGAGAGAGAATAAAGAGTGAAATAGGACTTACGGTAAGCATTGGTGTGAGTTGGAACAAGATATTTGCAAAGCTTGGCTCGGATATGAAAAAGCCCGACGCCGTAACAGAAATAACCCTTGACAACTACAAACAAAAAGTATGGCCTCTGCCCGTCGAAGATTTGCTTTACGTCGGCAGAGCCACGCAAAGGAAGCTCAACCGTATAGGAATTAAAACGATAGGACAGCTCGCGCAGACCGAGGAAAAGGTTTTAACGGATTTGCTCGGTAAATGGGGGAGCTATATTCATACGTTTGCCAACGGTAAAGACGAATCGCCCGTACTTACGGTAAACGAGGAAGAAGCGATAAAATCGATAGGCAACAGCTTAACCGTATACCGCGATTTAAAAAACGAGGACGACGTGGAAATAGTAATTTGGCTGCTTGCCGACTCGGTTGCCTCGCGTATGAGAGAAGCCGGACTGAACAAGGCGAGAACGCTTCACCTCTATATTAGGGACAGCAAATTGCTCGGCTATCAGAAGCAGGGCAAATTACCGCGTTATACAAACAATATGAACGATATAGCAAGATTTGCTTTTAAGATGTTCAAGGAAATATATCCCTGGAACGAGTACGTCAGAGGACTCGGCATTTCCGTAACTGACTTTATAACGGGTAACGAGCAGCTCGATATGTTTGAGGATATAGCAAAGGACGAGAAGCAGAAGCGACTTGACAGCGCGATAGATAAGCTGCGTGCTAAGTACGGCAACAATATAATTCAGAGCGCGGTCGTGTTCAAAGATCCGAAACTGCGCGATTTGGATATAAAGGGAGAACACGTCATTCACCCTTACAGCTTTTTCAAAAATAATAAATAAAGGCGTACCTTTGTGTACGCCTTTTTAGTTGCATTTCAATTTTACTTTGTTATCCGTTAAAATGAAATGACGGGCAAAGTCGGTGTCGTTAAGATAATAATCTTTAATATTTTCGCTAACGATAATAGGAATACGGTTATGGTAATTTTCAACCGGCGGAGTGGACTGTTTTGTTAGAATAATAAATCTGTTTTCCCCGTCCTCATTTCGATAGAACCCGCCGAGATATAATAGTTCGCCGTCCGAACGCTTGAAATAATGCTTATTCTTTTGCGAATCCCACTCGTAAAATCCGCTTGCAGGAATTAAACATCTGCGCCCTGAAAAACTTTTGCGGAAAGTCTTTTTATCCGTAACGGTTTCAGCACGTGCGTTTATTAAAACACCTTTTCCGTCGAAACGGTTAAATCCCCATTTTGAAAGTACGGGATGCTTCTCTTGCGTTATTATGGGCAAGTAATAGGTAGGGTAAATATCCCCGAATTTAATCTGAACGTTTTTCTCGCTTTCGGGTAGACTGTCCAGGATTTTTTGTATGTCTTTATCGTTACCGTTAAAGTGAAATCTTCCGCACATACATTAAGTTTGCGTTTTTTGCAAAAAATTATAGTATGGCGCAAGATATAGTTGAAGGATTAAAGGCTTTTAAAAAGGATAAAAATGCAGTGTTGCTGGACGTACGCACATTTGAAGAATACGATGATCAACATATAAACGGCAGTATCAATATACCGATACAGACGCTTGGGCAGATACGTTTACAAGTCAAAAATTTATCAACGCCGTTATATGTCTATTGTCAAAGCGGCGCAAGAAGCAGGACGGCGTTAAAACAGCTTACGGAAATGGGTTATTCCAACGTTAAAGATATAGGCGGTATTAAAGGATTGAAACCAATAAGAAAATAAAAAAGGAGTAAAATATGAAATATATATGCGAAGTCTGTAATTGGGAATACGACGAAGAACAAGGATATCCCGAAGGCGGTATTGCGCCGGGAACAAAATGGGAAAACGTACCCGAAGATTTTGAGTGTCCTTTGTGCTTCGTGGGTAAAGAACAATTTACACAAGTTTAATAGCATTTAACGGCGGAGTGAATCTGCCGTTATTTTTTAACTTTTGAGCATAAAGTTGCTGCTTGCAATAAGGTATCCGATATGTTATACTGTGTATGGAATAGTTTTTTGGTAAATTTTAACAGGAGAATAAATTATTAAAAGTGAAAATATCACGTTTAAAAATAATAGTGCTTGCATTAATAGTAATTGTTTGTATGGCTGCGCTTGTCGGTTGCAATAAGTCTGAGGAAAAGTTGACATATAAGTTAATATATGCAGCAAGTATCGGCGGACATATAGAAGGCGAAACGGAACAGACTGTATTTGAGAATGAAAGTGGAACGAATGTAATAGCAATAGCAGAAGAAGGCTATAAGTTTGTTAAATGGTCAGACGGAATAACTTCGGCGAACAGAAGAGATACAAATATAACAAGCGATATAAGAGTAACGGCAGAATTCGCACCTCTCAAGTATTATACGCTTGTATACAGTGCCGGAACGGGCGGATTTATAGAGGGGGAGAATGAGCAATCGGTATTAGAGTTTACTGGTGGATCAGTAGTTACAGCGATAGCTGATGAAGGCTATAAGTTCGTCAAATGGTCAGACGGGATTACGACAGCAAAAAGACAAGATACAAATATAACAAGAGATATAAAAGTAACGGCAGAATTCGCACCGCTCAAGTATTATACGCTTATATACACAGCCGGAACGGGCGGACGTATAGAGGGCGATACCGAACAGTCAATACTTGAGTTTGGTAATGGTACTTCTGTTAAAGCGGATGCAGAAGATGGTTATGCCTTTGCAAAATGGTCAGATGGTTTTATGTCTTCATCAAGACAAGACAAGTCAGTAGTTGAAAATAAAGTAATTACTGCATACTTTGACCGATTACCGAGATATGAACTTACATATACGGTAAGCAATAGTGATTATGGCTATATACAGGGCGAATCGACCCAAAGCGTAATAAAGGGCAATAATGGTACTACGGTAACAGCAATATCAAAACATGAAGATTGGGCTTTTTATCGTTGGTCAGATGGGCTTGAAACACCTAGCAGAACAGATATAAACGTAGTGGCAAACAAAAATATCGAGGCATATTTTTGGAAATTTGTATTCACTTATGAATATGACATAGCAACGACAGAAGGCGGTCAAATCGAAGGGAATGCGATACAGCGGGTACAACGTGGTGATTCGGGAACTGAGGTAACAGCAGTACCGAATGAGGGTTACTTTTTTAATGGGTGGTCTGACGGATTAAAGACGCCTACGAGAGTAGACAGCAAACAATATGATATAAAAGTTAAGGCATATTTTGTAAAAGGGCTTGAAATTAATTATAAAGTAAACAACGTAATTGGCGGACATATTGAAGGAGAAGCAAAACAATATGTGAAAAAAGGTGGTGATACAACAGTAGTAAAAGCGATAGCAGAAAATGGTTACGTTTTTGCGGGATGGTCGGACTGTATGACAATATCGGAGCGAAGTGAAAAGGATTTGCAGGAAGATTTTACAATGACTGCCCATTTTGAGCTTAAAGAAAAAATTTTCCGTTATGATTACTGTGGCGCGACATCTAATGCTAATGTGCAATTTGTTACTGTGAAACGAGATAATCCGAAAGCAAGTATATTTGTTGTTCCACATAAACAAGGGTTGGATTTCGTTGGTTGGTATGCTGATAAAAACTATACAATAAGGGTTACGGACGATGAAGGCGGGTTAATGTACGGATATAATACAGTAACGCTTGAAACGGATACGCTGTATGCACGTTGGTCAGATCCTGATGATGATACGATAGTTTTTAAGTTGCTTATTGTGGTTGTTGATGAGATTGATGCTACATTATCTCTACGGAATGATAATAATACATATAAACGAGTGCAATATAAAATACCTATGCCGGAGCGAATTTTGTGCAAGCAAATTGCGGGAAGAATATCAACCTATTTAAATAATTGGTTTGCCGGTAAAGTAAAGTTTGAGGTAGACTCTTATTTTACTACCGAAGTATTAGACGAAGAAGATTTTTTATATTCCCATATGCTTGATCCTATTCGTATGAAAGAAGTAAAGCATCTGTGCACTAAGTATGACAGCCTTTTAGCATTATTTGATATGAACGATAATGATTTTGAGTTCAAAGAACCAGCAGTCAGAGGATTGGGTTGGGGTAAACGAGGTTGTGTATATTTAGAATACTTTATGGAAGGTGCATTTTTTAATAAAATATATGCTGAAAAAGTAATGCAAGGAGATGAAACAACAGAGATTCATTGGGAAATATTAATTGAAACTTGTTTACATGAATTTACGCACACTGTGGAATGTAGATACAGTTATGGTGAACTATATGAATATCATAATGTAATAGAGTATTTGTGGAATAACGGCGTGCTCGACGATTACGAGATAACTCGTAGGTATTTATTGGGCGAAGTAGAGATAGACGGACAAAAAGTGGGAATACCACAAACATTCTGGACTGAAGGAGGAACAATTTGAAGCAAAAAAACCACCGAATACGGTGGTTTTTCGTTTGGAGCTGCTAACCGGACTTGAACCGGTGACCTCGTCCTTACCAAGGACGTGCTCTACCTGCTGAGCCATAGCAGCAAATATTACCTTGACATTACCGTTTCTTTGCTGTATAATCACTGAAATCGGCTTGTCAATATTTTGATTACTTGAATATTATATTTTAAACTAAGATTATTGTCAATTCATTTTCAACTGTTTTGGGGCAAAAATGCAAGATTTACAGAAAGTTGCCGTAAAAGTTTCGGTAGTAACTTTAATAATTAACGCAGGCCTCGTCGCGTTTAAACTGCTTGCGGGGATTTTCGGCAATTCCTATGCGTTGATTTCAGATGCAGTTCACTCGGCTTCCGACGTGTTTTCAACCGTAATAGTTTTAATCGGCGTAAAAATTGCGTCAAAGAAGGCGGATAAAAATCACCCTTTCGGGCACGAACGCTTCGAATGCGTTGCGGCAATACTGCTTGCTGTAGTTTTATTCGCAACAGGCGCGGGAGTGGGTTATTCGGGGATAAGCAATATCGTCACCGGAGAATATAAGAATTTTGTAATGCCCGGCGTAATTGCACTGGTGGCGGCCGCGGTGTCTATCGTAGTAAAGGAAATGATGTTCTGGTATACCTATTCGGCGGCCAAAAAGGTAAATTCTTCCGCACTCAAAGCAGATGCCTGGCATCATCGTTCCGACGCACTTTCTTCGATAGGAAGTCTTGTCGGCGTAATCGGCGGACTGTGCGGTGTAAAGATACTCGACTCGATTGCCTGCATCGTAATTTGTCTTTTCATTTTTAAAGCGTCGATACAGATTTTTATAGATGCAATAAAAAAAATGACCGACGAAGCGTGTGACGAAAAAACTGAAGAGGAAATCAAAGATTTTATTATTTCGTTTGAAGGCGTTATGCGTCTGGATAATTTAATGACGAGAATGTTCGGAAATAGAATATACGTCATTGCGGAAATTGCTTGTGACGGAAGCTTACCTCTTACCGATGCACACGCAATAGCAGAGGAAGTGCATAACGGAATAGAAGTGAAATTTTCGCTTGTTAAACATATTACGATTCACGTCAATCCTTTCATCGAGGAAGAACGTGAAGAAACCGCGCCTGAAACGTAAGGCGCGGTTTAATTTTATTTTAAATCAGCAATAAATCTTTTCATACAGACGCAAGGCGAACCGTTTTTGTCGTAGCCGGTATCGTTACAGTTTTTACACGAGTACTGAGGCGTGAAGTCTGCTTTATCTATGCACAGCTCTTTAAGTCTTTTATCTCCGTCCGCTTCGAGCTTTTTAATTTTCAATGAAATACTTTCCGCATCGGCGGGCGATTTTACTTCGGCAAAAGCAAGCGAAATAGCAAGTTCGTTAAGCTGTTTTCTTATACTGCCGTATTCGCCGTCGGCGAGTGCGGAATTGAGAGCTTTTTCGGCTTTAGCCTCGGCATTATGCCTTAAATTGTAGTAGTGCCTTTCAACGTCGGCTTTCGTTGCGGTTATTCGTGCGGAAGCAAGGGAGTAGGACTGAACCGCGTCAAGCGTGAATTTGCCTTCCGCTTTCCAGGCCGAAAGTACACTGCTTAAATAGGAGGTGGGATTTGATTTTCCTGCGGAAAGGCGGGCACCCTCCAAAATCATTTCGTCTGAAAAATTCCAGCTTCTCCATTTTTCAAGGCTTATTCTGTCCCACTCGATAACCTTTCGCGTAAGTCCGCATTCGCTTAAAATTCTTTTGATAAACAAGTCCTGAGCATTGAGTTTATCAAGGTAATCTTCAACGGCTCCGTCCGAAACCGTTCCGCCGTCGTACAGCTTTCGCACGAATTCGTGCATATCTTCAAAAGATTTTTTTCCGTTTTTGAAGCAGTAGTCGGCAACAGATTTCAGCGTCTTAAAACCAAATCCCCAGTCGCACCAGACGTTTACGTAATTTTCGACGTACGGCGCCGAATTTTGCATATATACGCCCAAAGCCTTTGCAATATCCAACGTTGCGTTGAATATGGAAATTCTGTTATTGCAGTAATCTTCAATCTCTTTTGCGTCAAACTTTTTGTTTTTATACAGTTCTTCAAGCATAATGTCAAGCTTGTCGGTGGTTTTTATTTTAAACTTCTTGGCACACGTTATAATAGCACCGTCGTCGAAGCCGAGATCATCGGTCCACTTTTTGTAAAGCTTATCATCCTCTATATCCGGCTGTCTCGAAATTCCGGCCGCCTTGAATATATTGATAAGCGCGACGGTTGAATATGTATAGGTGGATAGCTTTTCGTCAACTTTTTTCGCGGTCGTAATACCGTCGTCGGCAAAGCTTTTAGCAACCTTTTTTATGTACTGTAATCTTATGTTGTCGCCTTTCAGATTTACGCAGTAGGAGATAATCATAATCAGCGCGTTCTGTTCGAAGCCGTATTCTTCAAGCATTATAAAATATTCCCTGAACTCGTTCGTCGAAATCATTCTGCCCTTGATTATGCTTTGAACCGCTTTCGTAAAATCCGCATATTTTTCCGGCTTGAATTTTTTCGGCGTACCGTTGACGTTTTCTGCATCGAGTATTTTTATTTCAAAAGGGGATACGGAAATTACAGACACCAGCTCGAACTCTTCGAGATATTCGAAACAGCTTTTTGCTTCGTCGGCAGTCATATTAAGCTTTTCGGCCAGCTCTTCAAGCGAAACGGAAGAAAAACCGTTCTGGTAAAGATACAGAGAATAAAGATAAACCTTTACCGCGACGGGGTCCAGTACGGGCAGATATTTATTTATAAACTTGTTTTCTATATAGGTGAACGATTTGTTTGCTATCTCGTCCGAAACCGAAATGAAAGGCATTTTTGTTAACTCCGTTTTATTGCTTGATTTATTTGCTTGAAAGGACTATAATATTTAAGTAAATTATATTATAAGTGTAAGACGGAAAAAAATCAATTACATTTATTGTAATTTACTGTAAATTTTTATTCGGGCGCAAGCCATAAGGAGAAACAAATTGCCCAATATACTGACGCCGTCAAACATCTGGAATGATTTCGACGACACTCTGGACGTGTCTGCCGTAACTATCGGCATAAAACGCAGAAAAGGAATTAAATTTGAAAGAGTGAATTTCCTCGGCAGAGAAACGGGCGAGGGAAGGGTTAAGGGCTTCGGAATTTTCGCTTCAAGCGAAACGTCGCCTTCAAACGAAACCGTTATCATTTTTCCCGACAGCTCCGATACGGTTGACGAAAAAGTGATAAGTCTTTTCGTGGAGCGCGGGTATTCCGCTTTTATGGTCGACTACCGCGGTGAATGGGAAAACGAAGAACATTATACAGTTTATCCGCCGAATATCGCTTATGCGAATACCGTTAAATGCGGAAGGCATAAGGAATACGTTGACGAATCAGCCGATAAAACAAGCTGGTACGAATGGGTTACCCTCGGAATTTATGCAAGAAAATATGTTGCCGAGAGGACCGGAAGTGAAAATATTGCAGTACTCGGTATAAGGGACGGCGGTGAAATCGCGTGGAAGCTTGCCGCTGCGGCTAAGTTTGCTTGCGCAATTCCCGTCTGCGCCGTAGGCTGGCTTGCGTATCTCGGCGTAAGCAAATATCGTACGGACGAAAAACAGTTGGATACGGAAAGATACCGTTTTATTGCAGGTATCGATTCTCAGGCTTATGCGCCGTTCGTGCGCTGTCCTATGCTGTTGCTTTGCTCGACAAACGACGTCAGGTTCGACTACGACAGGGCGTACGATACTTTCTCGCGTATAAATCCCGAATTTGCCGACGACAGTATTATAACTTATTCAGTGCAGTGCGACGCATCTGTGGACGGTAAGAGCTTCGAGGATATGATTATGTTTCTCGGCAAGCACTTAAAGGGCAGACAGGTATTTTTACCGCAGAACGGAGATATTACGGTTTCAGTCGACAATGAGCAAAATCTTATCGCAACCGCAAAGTTCGACGCGTCGGGAGACATTAAAGAATGCGGAATTTATATGGCAGAGGACGCTATTGACTCTTCTGTAAGGGAGTGGATGCTCTGCGAAAATACGCAAAAAATTTCAAACAGCGAATTTAGAAGCTTTCTGGACGTTTATAAAGATACGGCTACGCTTTTCGCACTTGCATACGCGACGTATGCAAACGGTTTTACCGTATGGTCTAAAACGGCCGTTAAGAAGCTGAGCGGAAGGTTTAAAAATACCAGAGATAAGTGCAACGTAATGTTCAGTGTCAAAAACGGAGTGGACGGCTTCTGTATTTCCGACGTCCGTTCTGTTGCCGTCGGAGGAATTTTCTTTACGGACGGCGTGGCGCTTCCGCAGATAGTAATGAAGGCGAAAGGTATAGAGGGGATTTATTCCGAGCATGGGTTGACTACCTACCGTCTGAACAGCGCAAGGTATTCACCGTCGCGCGATAAGGTGCTTAAAGTAGACGTGTTCTGCGATAACACCGCGGAAATCGTATTTATGATCGAAGATACGGCAGACGGTGAAATTTACAGGTACTCACAGTCGGTTGTCGGCGGAGTTTGGCAAAGCCTTGTACTGAAAAGCAATCTTTTTAAAAACGTAAACGGTGCACCGCTTGCCGACTATTCGCACAACGTAAGACTGTGCATAGACTGCGAAGAAAAATATGCAATAAATAACGTAATGTGGCTGTAAAGGAATGTTAACTCAGGTAAGAGCAAGTCTTTATAATAAAAAAAATAATACGAAATTAAGTATTTTACTTAACGTGCTTATCGTGATAGTCGTATTCGTATTGGCGTTTGAAATATATTTTGCGTCAAATTATTCGGGTGTTTACGTCGTCGGCGATTCAATGCTTCCCACGCTGACGGGTGCGCCTGATAATAATGAAAACGAGTTCGGCGGTGATTACGTTTATGCTGCTAAACATGCAAAGCCCGATTACGGTAAGATAGTGGTTATTAACCGCAGGAAAAACAGCAACGGTAAAGATGAATACATCATTAAACGCGCAATAGCATTCGGCGGTGACAGCGTGAGGCTTGATAAAGGTAAGCTGTATATCAGGTACAAAGGGGAAAGTGAATATCCGACTGAACCTACTCCCGAACCCTACCTTGATCCCGACCGCAATTCACCAGACAATCCCAAAAATACTTTCCCCAGGGACGGAGGTTGGTATACCGTACCGGAAAACAGCGTGTTCGTTTTGGGAGATAACAGAGATGACAGTCGCGACAGCCGTGCCTCCGATTTCGGAAGCTTTCCTTTAAGCAGTGTTGACGGAGTAGTTACAGTGTGGTCGCTTGAACACAAATCATTCTGTACGGGACTTTACAATTATTTCAGATTTCAATTACCAAGTTATTTCGGTATAAAATAAATAAACAGGAGTAAAAAAATGAAAAGAAGCGAAGTTAAGACGGAATATAAATGGAAGGTGGAAGATCTTTTCGCAACCGACGAGCAGTGGGAAAAAGAGTTTGCAAAGCTTGAAAAGGAAATCGATTTTTCTAAGTTTGCCGGAAAATTAAACGACAGCGATACTCTTTTGAAGTTCTTCAAGACCGATGACGAGTTTGCAAAAATCTTTGATAGGCTTGCAGTCTACGCGTCAATGCGTCACGACGAGGATTCGGCGGTTTCAAAATATTCGGCGTACGATGCGAAAATATATTCGTTATATACAAAATATGCAACCGGGCAGGCATTTTTCTCGCCCGAAATGGCTAAACAGTCGGACGAATATTTAACCTCGCTTATAAACGACAAACGCTTTGCCGACTATGATTACGTATTGAAAAAGATAATAAAAAGCAAGCCTCATACCGTATCGGAACAGGAAGAGAAGCTTGTAAGTTTGGCGGGCGAAGTTTTCTATAACTTCCGCGAAACTTTTTCTATGATAGACAATCTCGAAGTCCCTTTGCCCGAAATCGAGTTCGAGGGTGCGAAAACCAGACTTTCCCACGGGTTATACGGTATAATTTTGCGCTCTGACGACAGAGAAAAGCGGAAAGAGGCGTACGATAAATATTACGGTGCTTACAATTCGCTTATCAATACGATAACTTCGGCATACGTCGGAAACGTAAAATCGGACATTTTTTACAGCAAGGTTTATAAATATAATTCCTGTCTTGAAAGGGCCCTTTTTTCTGAGGATGTCGACAGGTCGGTATACGATAACCTGCTTAAAACGGTTGATAAAAACCTTGCGGTTCTGCACCGTTACGTAGCCGACAGAAAGAAGATTTTAGGATACGATAAGCTGTATTTCTACGATATGTACACGCCGTTAGTCGAGGGTGCGGAATTAAAACTTAATTACGACGAAGCGTACAAGTACGTTATTGAGGGGCTTGCACCGCTCGGTAAGGACTATCAGGCGCTTTTGAAAAAGGGATACGACGAAAGGTGGATTGACGTCGAGGAAACGGACGGTAAGCGAAGCGGTGCGTACAGTACGGGCGCGTACGGCGTTCATCCTTACGTGCTTTTGAACTATCAGCCCGATTTGGATAACGTATTCACCGTCGCGCACGAAATGGGGCATTCGATTCATACCCATTTTTCAAGCCTTAACCAGCCTTATGCTAAATCGAATTATAAAATTTTCGTTGCGGAAGTTGCAAGTACGGTAAACGAAGTTCTTTTGCTTAAATATATGTTAAAGAATAATCCGGACGCAAATTTCAAGAAATATATTCTTAATTATTATCTCGATATGATCCGCGCAACGCTTTTCCGTCAGACGATGTTTGCGGAGTTCGAATATTCGGCACACGATACGGCGGAAAAGGGCGAGCCTTTAACAAAAGAAGGGCTGTGCGATATTTACGCGGAAATAGGCAAAAAATACTACGGAAGCGAAATCGAACACGATTACAATATTTCCTGCGAATGGGCGAGGATACCTCATTTCTACACCGCGTTCTATGTCTACAAGTACGCAACGGGTATTATCTCGGCAATGAATATCGCAAACCGTATTTTAACCGAAGGCGACAAGGCGGTAAAGGATTACTTTAAGTTCCTTTCAGGCGGAAGCTCGACCGACCCCGTATCTCTTTTAAAGCTTGCCGGTGTCGACCTTTCGACTGATAAACCTTTCAATTTCGCAATGAAAGAATTTGAAGACACACTCAAAGAATTCGAACGTTTAATGGGTATTTAATTTACTATGGCAAAAACTAATAATACGACGGCAAAAAATAATGCGATGCCGAATAATCTTGAAGCGGAGCAGGCATTGATCAGCTGTATGCTGATAGATAACGAAATACTTTCGGATATTTTAGAACAGCTTGAAGATGGCGATTTTTATCATGAATCGCACCGTTTCATAATTTCCGCAATGAAAATTGTTTACGCTGAGCGAAAGCCCGTAGACATAATCACGCTTTGCGACAGGCTTGAAAGCGACGGAAACCTCGAAAAAGCAGGGGGCATTTCTTACGTTACCGAGCTTGTGCAGATTACGCCGTCGTCGGCAAATTACAGATATTATCTCGAAATCGTAAAGCGCGACAGCATAAACCGCAATTTAATCCGCGCCGCGGGTGAAATAGCGGAATTCGCAAAATCGAGCGACGATTCGCTTAAAAGCATTCAGAACGCAGAAGCGCTGATATACGATATTTCACGCGTAAACGATACTTCGTCTGTAAAGGACATACGCGAGGGTACGGGGGTCGATGCCGTACTCGACAGATTTGAAAAATTATCAAAGGATAAAGACGCTTTCCGCGGACTCAGTACGGGATTTACAAGACTTGACAAGCTTACCAACGGATTGCAGAGATCCGACCTTATCGTACTTGCCGCCCGCCCCGGTATGGGTAAAACCTCGCTTGCAATGAATATCGTCGAAAACGCGGCTTTAAGATGCGATGCGGTCTGCGCCGTATTTTCGTTGGAAATGCCCGAAATTCAGATTATTCAAAGACTTCTGTGTAGTTTTGCCGGCGTAAGTATGAAGGACGCCCTTTCGGGAAATCTGACCCCGAACGACTGGCGTAAAATCGTCAAGGCGAGCGATGCTCTTAAAAAGAGCAGAATAAATATAGACGATTCTTCGCGCGTGACCCCGAATGAGATACTTTCGAAATGCCGTAGAATTAAGGCAAGAAACAACGGCAGACTTGACCTCGTAATGATAGACTATATTCAGCTTATGTCGTGCGGAAGAGAGAGTGCCGATCAGAACAGAACTCAGGAAGTCGCGCTCATTACCCGCGAGCTTAAAATTATGGCAAAAGAGCTTGACGTTCCCGTTATAGCACTTTCGCAGCTGCGCCGTATTCAGTCGGGCGAGCCTCAGCTTTCAGTCCTTCGTGAGTCGGGCGCGATAGAGCAGGATGCGGACATTGTAATGTTCATAAGCCGTCCGGACGTAAACGTTCCCGAAGAGGAGCTCGTAAAGAAAAACATCAAAAAGGGTATGGCCGATTTAATAGTGGCAAAACACAGAAACGGCGGACTTGACAGAATACCTCTGCGTTTCAAGGGCGAACTTACCAAATTCGTCAATCCCGATCCCGAACAGGGCTACGTCCCGCCTCCCGAAAATGCGGGCGGACAAGCGCCCGATATTCCTTTTCCAGTACCCGATCCCGACGAGGCGGCACCGTTTTAACAATGCAGACGAAGATATTATCCGTTAGCGAAGAGGCTTTAAAGCTTTCAAGGGATATAATTTTAAAAGGCGGGGCCGTTGCGTTCCCTACTGAAACGGTTTACGGTTTAGGGGCAAACGCTTTCGATGATAAGGCTGTAAAAAATATTTTTGCAATTAAGGGCAGGCCAGCCGACAATCCGTTAATCGTTCACGTCCATAAGGATTACGACATTCTTTCACTCGTGTCGTTCGTTCCTGAATACGCTGAAATACTTATGCAAAAATTTTTACCCGGTCCGCTGACTTTGGTATTTAAAAGTGAAAACAAGGTATCTAAGGCGGTTTCCTGCGGGCTCGATACCCTTGCTATAAGAGTACCGTCACACGTGGGTGCGCAAAAGTTTTTAAAGTATTTGAATTTACCTATAGCGGCGCCGTCGGCTAACGTTTCCAAGCACGTAAGTCCGGTAAGCGCAGGGCACGTATTCGCAGATCTGAACGGAAAAATCGAACTCATATTAGACGGCGGAAAGTCCGAAGGCGGAATTGAAAGCACCGTTTTAGACTGTACGGGCGACGAGCCGACGATACTTCGGAGCGGACTTATAACGCGCGAAATGATAGAAGGCACCGTCGGAGTATGTAGCGTATATAAAATGATAGACGGCGAAACGGCACGCTCCCCCGGAATGAAGTACAAGCACTATTCTCCCAACTGTAAAACTATGCTTTTTTCGTACGGGGAAATAGATAAAGCGGTTGATGAGTACAAAAAACAAACAGCAAAAGGCGTTAAAACTTACGTAATGTGCGACGCTGTTACTGCAAAAAAAATCGGCGTTGAAAATATATTGAATCTCGGTGACGGAGAGGCTGAGATTGCGTCAAATTTATATGCCGAACTCCGCAAGGGGGAACGTATCGCACAGCTGATTATTGCAATTTCTCCCGAAAAGCAGGACGGAATTATGGTCGGCGTTATGAACAGACTTGAAAAGGCGTGTAGAAGTAAATGAAAAGAAAAAAAATATTGTTCGTGTGCACAGGCAACACCTGCCGGAGTCCTATGGCGGAAGCCATTCTGCGCGACAAAATCAAGAAAAACAAAATTAAATGGTGGAGCGTTTCGTCCTGCGGTATTAACGCGGAAGTCGGCGGAACGATAAGCCCGAACAGTAAAACGGCTTTATCGGAAGTCGGTATTAACGTTGATAATTTTTCACCTAAACAGCTGACACAAAAAATCATATCGGCAAATACGCTTGTAGTGTGTATGACGGTTGCGCAAAAGCAGATGCTTGAAGCCTGCGGTAACATTACCTGTATAAGGGACGTCTGCGGTTATGATATTCCCGACCCTTACGGAATGGATATTACGGCTTACAGGGCAACGCGCGACGCACTTGCTTCTGCCTGCGACGATATAATCGAAAATTATATAAAAAATTATAAGGACGAGGAATAATGAAAATAGCTATTGCCGCCGATCACGGCGGACTTAACTTAAAAAACGAAATCAAAAAATATTTAACGGCTAACGGCCACGAGGTAACCGATTTCGGAACGGACAGCTTCGAAAGCTGCGACTATCCCGATTTCGCTCTTCCCGCGGCCGAAGCGATAGCTTGCGGTAAATGCGAGAAGGGGATAATAATCTGCTCAACGGGTATAGGCGTATCGATGGTCGCAAACAAGGTTCCCGGGGTAAGGTGCGCGCACTGTCACGATTCGTACTGCGCTGAGTTTACCCGTCGTCATAACGATGCAAACATTTTGGCTATGGGTGAAAAGGTGGTAGGGGCAGGTTACGCTTTGGAAATAGTCGATATTTTCCTGAAAACCGAATTCGAAGGTGGCAGACATCAGCGGCGTGTCGATAAAATTACCGCCGTTGAAAAAAAATACGGCAAATAAGCTTAAAATATCAACGGCAATTTGGTTTATTTAAAAGAGGAACTTCGTGAAGAAGTTCCTCTTCTATAATTATTGAAATCTAATCATATCCAACCGTAACATCATTATTCGATGCTGTAACGCCTAAATCGTTTTGATTTGTTAAGCAAAACAGTTATACAGACTTTTAGCTTTCGGTGTATTCCGTCCCCGGACGGTAAGCACAAGCAAATACAAAACAATTAATTAACATAGATTGAACTTACAATCATTTCGGCAATAGTCGGTATTTCTTGCTTACAGTCATTATCAAGCCACGCCATAGAAACATTGAATAGCATACCCGCATAAAGATACGGAGCATATTGATTTTTATTGGGATGTTCGTTTTCAAAAGTTTCAATAAAATTTTTATTCAGATAATCAAGATAAATATACTCTAAACGTGCCTTTCTTAATAATTTGAAAGGTTCTTTGTTTTTTTTGAAAAGGGTTAAAACGTTAGTTACTACTTTTACATAATCTTCTTTGCAACGTGGCAAATAATGTTGCCCGAAAACAAATTGTTTTGTATTGTGTTCAAAATAGAAAAGTATCACATCTTCTTTACTCTTAAAGTAGCGATAAAAAGTCGCTCTGCCGACACCTGCTTTTTCCGCAATGTCCGTTACACTTATTTTGTCATAGCGGTATTCGCTCATCAACTTAAAAAGTGCTTGCACAATATAGTGTCTGGTGTACTCTTCGGGTGCGTATTCCACGATACAAAAAACTCCTTTTTGTCTCATTTGCGCCGACACTTTCTTTCATAGTGTCTTATTGCGCTTTCAAGCGGTTGATTTATTTCCGCTTATAGTACATAATACACTTGTCTCAAGGAAAAGTCAATCGGAACGCGCGGCGATAGACTTTGACGAGGATAAATAAATTATACGGAGGCATATCAAAATGCAAGAAAAAGACTTTATTTCATATGAGTATAAAACAAAAACGGTAAAAGCAAAAGACCAAACAAAAGCAATCGATATGTATGAAGCTTTCGGTTGGGAAGTTACTTCGACAACGCCTACTGCAATAGACGGGGTAACGCTCTCTCTTAAACGCGACAGAAAACAAAAACATAAGCTTGAACTTACAAAACTCGAACGGCAAGCGGAAGATACGTTTGAAACAATCAACGGATTACACCGTACAAAAACAGCGGGCGCAAGCGTATTTGCCTATATATTCGGTTGCATTGCCACGCTTATTTTAGGCGGAGGAATGTGTCTTACAATGTTGATACAAAACAATATTCCCGCATTTGCAGGCGGTATCATACTCGGAGTTTTTGGTATTGCGCTTTGCGGAATAAATTATCTTATTTATAAAAAACTCGTTGCAAAAAAGACGAAAACATTGTTGCCTATTATAGATGACAATGAAGAAAAATTAGCAAATCTGCTTGAAAAAGGCAACGATTTATTGAAAGCGGAAATCATATAAAGGCGATAATTATAAATGAAAATCAAAGAAAGAGCCGTAATTAAATTATTAAAACGAATAAAAAACGATTATGTTTTTCGTACGTTTATCTCTTCGGCTCTTTCTTTTTTTATTACAGTGTTATTTACGGCGTATAATGTTTTTCTCTGTATTGCGTATGAGGCAGTATGGAATATCGGAATAGCCGTATATTATGCATTACTATTAAGCATAAGAGCGTATGTTATTTTTTCGGAACGAAAATTTCACAAAGAAAAATTAGCCGACGAACAAAAAGAAAACAAACGTACAAAGTTATTTTTAATTCAAAGCATATTTCTATTTATAATCGATTTTGCTTTAATTGCTCCGATTTCGTTAATGGTATTACAAAAGAAAACGGTTAATTATTCAACTATTCCCGCGATTACAGTTGCGGCATATACGACATACAAAATTGTTATATCAACAAGAAATATTATCAAAACGAGGAATGTGCTTCATTTAAGCCTAACAATATTGCGCACCGTTAATTTTGTTGATGCACTCGTTTCAGTTTTATCTTTACAATATACGTTAATTATAACATTCGGCGGAGGTATGGACAAAGATATGTTTATTTTATGCGCTGTAAGTTCGTTCGCAATATGGACTTTACTTGTTTTGATATCCTTAAAATCATTATTTCAGTCGGTTAAATTAAAAAAGGAACATCTATGACATTATACATTGTCTGCCCCGGTTGCTGTCAAGTATGCGGTAGAGCCCGCAGATCAGCGCCGAATAAATACGGGTTGTATTCCCGCAAGTTCATTATCGCCGACCAAAGAAATAATACAGGGGTAACTTACCGGTTACCCCTGTATTATGGTGCGGACGAAGGGACTTGAACCCCCATGGTTGCCCACAGGAACCTGAAACCTGCGCGTCTGCCAATTTCGCCACGTCCGCAAAACTAAAAAAATTATAAAGTATATTTTAAACTTTGTCAAGCAATACCTTGTATTTTTTTATGCGTTATGGTAAAATTTGTTTGTGATAAAAAAACAAAAGAAAAAAGAGAAAAAGCTTTCAAAAGCTAAGCTGTGGGCAATAATATCGGCATGCATAGTTACTTTGTTTACTATCGCATTAATTATTACGAATATTTTCATTCCGGTAAAATATCTTGCAAGCTATTGCGTCGCTGGTGACAGGGCAAATAAGGGTATTATGCGCGTGACCTTCGTCGACGTGAGTTACGGCGACTGCATAATCGTTGAACTTCCGGACGGTAAAAATATGTTAATCGATGCGGGTGACGGAAGCTATTCGAACAATTCAAAAGTCATAAAACAGTTAAACAAGCGAGCAATAGACACTGTTGACTATCTTGTTTGTTCGTCTGTTAATAATGAGCATTGTGGCGGGCTTACGGAAGTTTTAAAGTATAAGAAAGTAAATAAGGTTTATATGCCGTACTGCAAAAATAAATATATAACCGACGGTTTTCGGGATTTCGTTACTCAAACGGAAATAAGCGATGCGGAAATAATTTTCAGCGAATACAATGCCGGCTTTACTGAAAACGATTACTTTTTTACTTTTATTTCTCCGTCGGTGATTGAAAACGATGGCGGAGAATACGCGCAGTTGAATGCGAACCCGTCGAAGTCAAACAGAAATAACAGTTCTGCGGTTATCTGGCTTGAATATGCGGATACGGCGTTTCTGTTTACAAGCGACGTCGAAACGAAAATTCTGAGCTTTCTGGTACAATCATATGAAATGGCTACTGATACAGGGGATTATTTTATACCCCTTGAAAAGTGTAAAGTAGTTCAGCTTGCAAATCATGGCAGTGAAGTATCGGCTTGTCCGGAATTTTATGACTTGGTAAGACCTGAAATGGCTGTGGTTTCCGTCGGGGAAAACGGTGGCGGAAGTCCGTCGGTGCCGGTATTGTCCGACGTTATAAACAGTATCGGCGACAACAGCTTGTACAGGACTGACGAGATGGGGAATATTACGATTGAAGTAACGGCTTCCGGTTATACAATCAAATGAGGTAAATTATGAAACTTACTACTGCGGGGGAATCGCATGGCAAAGCGCTGTTAGGTATAATCGAAGGCTTGCCTGCAAACCTTGAATTAAATATAGAAGAAATCGACAGATACCTTGCGCTTCGGCAAGGCGGTTACGGCAGAGGTGACAGGCAGAAAATCGAAAAGGACAAGGTAGAGATTTTAAGCGGTGTCAGAAACCGAAAAACCTTGGGCAGTCCTATGGCGTTTTCTGTCAATAACAACGACTACGCCAACTGGCGGGAAATTATGGCGCCCGAGGGCTGTGACGAAATGCGGAAACAACTGACCGCAGTGCGCCCCGGGCACGCCGATTTAACGGGACTTAAAAAGTTCGGACAGACCGATGCGCGCAATATTTTGGAACGCGCCAGTGCGCGCGAAACTGCCGTTCGGGTAATAGCGGGAACGGTTGCAAGACAGTATCTTAAAAAGCTTGGGGTGGAAATTTCGGGATACGCAAAAAGTGTTTGCGGTATTAAAGATACGCACGAATACAATTTCGAACAGCTTGAAATTTCAAAGCAAAATCCCTTGTTTATGCTTGACAAAGAGGTCGAGAGTAAGGCAATTGCACTTATAGATAGTCTGAAAGCAGACGGCGATACGGCAGGTGGGGTTATAGAAATTCGCGTTAAGGGGCTTAAAAGCGGGTTCGGTAGCTGTATGCAGTATTCAACCAAGCTTGATGCGCTTCTGTGTTCTGCGCTTATGAGCGTACAGGCGATTAAGGGCGTTGAGGTCGGTGCTGGTTTCGGTTCGGCCGATTTACCCGGCAGTAAGGTTCACGATGAAATTTTCTTCAACGGCGAATTCTACCGTAAAACTAACAATGCCGGAGGTATCGAGGGCGGAATGTCCAACGGCGAAGAGATAGTGCTGCGGGTTTCTATGAAGCCTATTCCAACCGTTATGAAGGGCTTGAAAACAGTAGACTATATTACAAAGCGCGGGACGGTTTCTGCCCCCGAACGCAGTGACGTCTGTGCAATCTGTGCCTGTGAAATCGTACTGGAAAGCGTAACGGCTTTTGCTCTTGCTCAGGCGGTGGCATACCGTTTGGGCGGTGACAGCATGGACGAAGTAATCAAAAGATACAGGGAATTGAAATGACCGATATATTATTAAATGCGGAAAGTTCAAGCATAATACATTGCGGTGAGGGGGCTTTTGTAAAGTATGCCCCGCAAATTGAAGGGCGTAAATTTATCGTTACGGATACAATTGTATATAAATTGTATTCCAATTTAATCGAAGAGTATTTTCCATGTGTGCCCGTCAAAATAATTCCCGCAGGAGAGAAGAGTAAAAGCCTTGCAAAGCTTACGGGAATTTTGAATGCAATGGCGGATGAGGGGATAAAGCGCAACTGTACCGTTATTGCGTTCGGCGGTGGAGTGATAGGCGATATAGCGGGGCTCGCCTCGTCGCTTTATATGCGCGGAGTGAAGCTTGTGCAGATTCCTACTACTTTGCTTGCGCAGGTTGACAGCTCCGTCGGCGGGAAAACGGCTGTCGACTTTAAAAATATAAAAAATCTTATCGGTACGTTTTATCAACCTCGGGAAGTTATAGTCGACCCGCTATTTTTAAAGACTTTGCCAGCGCGCGAAATAAGGTGCGGGCTGGGTGAAATTATAAAGTACGGCGCACTTGATAAAAATATATTTGACACGCTGTTAAAAAATGAGGAGAACCTTTTCGATCTTAATTTTCTCGGTTCGATAGTTCCCGAGTGTATACGCCATAAAGCGCGTGTGGTTTTAGCCGACGAACGCGATTTGAACGGAACGAGAAAGACACTCAACCTGGGGCACACTACAGGGCACGCGTTAGAGCTGTATTACCGAAGAAAATCACATGGCGAATATGTGCTGATAGGCACGTATTACGAGATGTCTATAGCGGAAAAGCTGAACATCGGTGGCGGAAAATATTACGAAAATTTAAGACGTCTTATTAAAAAAGTCGTAAAAATTCCCGAATATACCGATATTGAAAAATCGGCAAGGGTTGCCGTAATGGACAAAAAAAATACCGATGAAAGTATTTCACTTATAGTACCCAAAAAAGAGGGGGAAAGTACGGAAATTATTCTTGATTACAACGAATACGTGTGTTTTTTAAAGGAAGCCAAATGAAAAAATTAGCGGTTATAGGCAAGGATGTTTCAAAGTCTTTAAGTCCGGAAATTCACGCGTTCATTGCAAAGAATACCGGCAGTAATCTTGAATATTGCAAGATTTCGATTCCCGAGTGCGAATTTGATGCAACCGCGGGAAAGCTGTTTAAAGAATACGACGGTTTCAACGTTACGATACCGTACAAGCTTAGTATAATGCCGTATCTTGAAAAGATCAAGGGCGATGCAAAACTGTTCGGTGCGGTCAATACGGTAAGAATTTGCGATATGTCGGGGCACAATACCGACGGTTTAGGTTTTATGCTTATGCTTAAAAACAACGGCGTTGATGTTAACGGCAAGACCGTACTTTTGCTTGGCGCCGGCGGAGCAGGCAGAAGCGTTGCCAAAAAGCTTACGGACAGCGGTGCAAGCGTTTACGTATACGATACGAAGACCGAAATGGCTAAAAGCCTTGAAGAAGAATTTTCCGGCGTAAAGGCTATTACGGGCATTGACAGCAAGGCATATTATGTTATAATTAACGCAACAGGTATCGGTATGCACTCTACGGAGGGAGTTTCCCCCGTAAGTGAAGAAATAATAAATCAATGCGAGGTTGCGGTTGATTTGATTTATACGCCTAAAAAAAGCGAGTTTCTGCGCATTGCGGAAAATTGCGGTAAACGGATAATAAACGGGGAAGCAATGCTGTTTTATCAAGCGTATTATGCGCAGTGCATATTTTTTGAAAAACCTGCCGACGAAGCGGAGGCAAAACGATTGTTTAATAAGTTTGGGGAGGAGTTTATATGAGGCTTTTATTTATAAACGGCGTAAATCTGAATATGACCGGTCAACGCGAGCAGGACGTGTACGGAACGCAGACGCTTGATGAAATCAATTATGAAATCGTAAATTATTTTTACGGCGACGAATGCGAATTTTATCAAAGCAATAACGAGGGTGATATCTGTACGGCAATTCAGTGTGCGGAAGATTTCGACGGCATTATTTTGAATGCGGGTGCGTTCACCCATTACAGTTATGCAATCCGCGATGCAATCGCGTCAATTAAAATTCCTGTAGTGGAAGTTCATATGTCGAACATACACGCAAGGGAAGAATTCAGGCATAAATCGGTTTTGTCGGAAGTATGTAAGGGCGTTATATGCGGATTCGGTAAAAACAGCTATATTCTGGCAGGCGAAAGCTTTAAGCTATGAAAACGTTTTTAATCGGTATGCCGGGATGTGGCAAAACGACGGTAATCGAGCTGTATGAAAGTCTTTGTCACGAGCAGATTTACGATACCGACGCATTCATTACAAGTCGCCACGGCGATATAAGCACAATATTTTCCGACTACGGCGAAGAATATTTCCGCGAACTGGAAACCGAGGTGATACGCGAAATTTGCAACTACGGAGACGACGCTTTCGTTTCAACCGGAGGTGGCGCCGTGTTGCGCGAAGAGAACGTGCGGCTTTTTAAAGAAAACGGCGACGTCGTATATCTGAGAACGGGATTAGAAACTCTTTTAAAAAGATTGGAAGGCGACGCTTCGAGACCTTTACTTTCGGGTGACAGAAAAGAGCGGCTTACCAAACTATACGAAGAAAGGACGCCTATTTACGAAAGAGTTGCGGACTTAATAATCGATACCGACGGTCTGACGCCTGAGGAAGTACTAAAAAAAATAACAGACGAAATGAAGCGGAGAAAATAATGAAAACTGTGCTGGTTACGGGTGGAACGAAAGGAATAGGTAAGGCGATTGCTCTTGAATTTTTAAAGCATGGCTACGAGGTTGTTATAAATTATTGTAACGATGAGCGTAGCGCCCTTGCCACGCAGGAAGAGTTCAATATGCTTGGCTACTGCCCGGTGCTTATGCGTGCCGACGTTTCGGACGAAGCGCAGGTAAGGGCGATGTTTAAAGAATATTTTTCTATTTACGACACGCTTGACGTGCTTGTAAACAATGCCGGTATTTCGTTAATCCGTGTAATTCAGGATACAGCTCTTGCGGATTGGAACAAGATATTTGCAGTGAATACCTGCGGTGCGTTCTTGTGTTCGAAAGCTGTTGCCGACAGAATGATAGGAAACGGAGGCGGTTGTATAATTAATATTTCGTCAATCTGGGGCGAAGTGGGTGCCAGCTGTGAAGTAGCCTATTCCGCTTCAAAAGGCGCGCTTATCGCTTTTACAAAAGCGCTTGCAAAGGAGCTTGCACCGTCTAAGGTGCGGGTAAACTGCGTATCCCCCGGGGTTATCGACACGCAGATGAATTCCGATTTAACTGCGGCCGAAATGGAACAGCTTATATCTCAAATTCCCGCAGGGCGCATCGGCTATCCTGAGGACGTTGCAAAGGCGTGCGTATATCTGTCAGAAGCCGACTATGTAACAGGCGAAGTTCTTTCCGTCGGTGGGGGCTTTGCAAAGTAAATATGTAACATAGTTTAATAAGATACCGCTTTCAGATTGTTCGTAAGCGGTATTTTTTACTTTATTCGATAAAAAAAAGGAAAAAATAATTTTTTTTCGTATAATAATAAGGTAATGAAAAATTTTTCACTTAAAGAAAAGACCTATCAGATTGAAAAGGCGTTTTTGTCGCCATATGCAGTACTTTCCGAGAACACGCGCGGAAGAGCGCGTGAAGAGGAACCGTGCGCAATGCGCACCGATTTTCAGCGCGACAGGGACAGGCTTATTTATTGTAAGTCGTTCAGAAGATTAAAGAACAAAACGCAGGTTTTCTTTTCACCGCAAGGCGACCATTACATAACCCGCCTTACGCACACGCTGGACGTGGCTCAGATTTCGCGCAGTATTGCGCGCGCCTTGTCGCTTAACGAGGATCTTGCCGAAGCTATCGCACTGGGACACGATTTAGGTCATACGCCATTCGGTCACAGCGGAGAGCGGATATTAAACAGACTTAATCCTGCCGGGTTCGAGCATAACGTTCAGTCGTTGCGCGTTGTGGACGTTTTAGAAAAAGATGGCAGGGGGTTGAACCTCACTTTTGAGGTGCGCGACGGGATTTTAAACCACAAAAAGAGCGGTAAGCCCGTAACGCTTGAAGGTAAATGTGTTTCGCTTGCAGATAGAATTGCTTATATAAACCACGATCTGGACGACGCTGTCCGCGCGGGAATTCTTTCTGTCGACGATATTCCCAAAGAAATTATCGAAGTGCTTGGAAATACTTCGAAGCAACGCATTAACACCGCCATAACTTCGATTTACAATAATTCAAACGGCAAAAACGACGTTAAAATGGATAAGTTCGTTGAAGAGGCAAGCGAAAAGCTTCGCGCGTTTATGTTTAAAAGGGTCTATTACAGCAGTACGGCCAAAAGCGAGGAAGAAAAGGCTGAAAGAATGCTTACAGAAATGTACTCGTATTTTATCGAAAACTGCAAAGAGATGCCTCAAACGTATATTTCCCTGCTTGATAAATTTCCGCGCGAACAGGTAGTTTGCGATTATATATCTTCGATGACGGACAGATACGCGGTTTTTAAGTTTAACAGTATATTCGTGCCTAAGGGCTGGACTTTTTTAGATTAAATATTTATGGCAACTGCACTGCAAGAGTTTTTGATAACTTTAAAGGAAAAACTAAATATTGTAGATGTTGCGGGCAGTTACGTCACTTTGGACAGACGGGGCGGAAGCTATTGGGCTTGCTGTCCGTTTCACCACGAAAAAACGCCCTCCTTTGCCATAAATGAAACAGATCAGTACTATCATTGTTTCGGGTGCGGTGAGTCGGGCGACGTGATCAAATTCGTCCGCGAAATGGAAAACATAGATTTTATGGACGCCGTAAAACTGCTTTCCGAGCGTGCAGGTCTGCAGATGCCTCAGACGGGGTTTGATAATCAGAAAACTGCAGAGCTTAAAAGAAAGCGCGACGCGCTTCTTAAAATAATGAACGATTGCGCGCACTTTTACCTAAATAATCTTAATTCGGGTAAAGCCGACGCGCACGTGGAATACATTTTAAAGCGGCAGATACCGTCGAATATAGTCCGGACGTTCGGTCTCGGTGCAAGTCTGAATTTTAACGATTTGCCTAAATTTCTGCTGTCGAAGGGCTATTCTAAACAGGATATTATTGACAGCGGAACAGTCAACGAAGTAGACGGCAGACTTATCGATGCGCAGGGAGGAAGACTTATATTCCCCGTCATCAATGCAATGGACGAGGTTGTGGCGTTCGGCGGAAGGGTACTTAAAAAGACCGATTTTGCAAAGTATAAAAATACCAAGGAAACCGTTCTTTTCAATAAGAGCAAAACTCTTTATAATATTAATCTTTTAAAAAAGTTGAGAAAAACTCAAACTATAAAAGAAGTGATTATGGTTGAAGGGTATATGGATACTCTTTCGCTGTATCAGGCCGGGTTTAAAAACGTAGTAGCAAGTATGGGTACTTCACTCACGCAGGAGCAGGCAAGGCTTTTGAAGCGTTATGCCGATTCCGTACTTATAAGCTATGACGGCGACGGCGCAGGGCAAAAAGCGAATATGCGCGGTCTTGAAATTCTCAAAGACGAGGGAATCAACGTTAAAGTCGTGCCTCTTCCGGAAGGACTTGATCCCGACGACGTGATAAAGCAACGGGGAACAGACGGTTATAGGCAGTGTCTGAATTCGGCTATGCCGTTTATTGATTATAAACTTTCCGTACTTGAAAAAAACTTCGATATGTCTCGTGCCGATGAAAAGCGCAAATTCGTTATCGAAGCTATAAAAATAGTCAAAACGTCGGAAAGCGCATCCGAACAGGAAGAACTGTTAAAGAAACTGCGCGACAAGACAGGAATAACGTATGAATCTTTAAGCCGCGATTTGCGGTCTGCACCCGTAAAGGAGACCGCCGTTCCCAAAAGCGAAACTGTGCGCAAGGACAGCTCCTCGGTTACAGTCAAAGCTTCCCGTTTCGTGGTTTCGGCTTATCTTTTCGGCGCGAAATATGCAGAAGGAGATATTTCTGAAATTCCGTTCTGCAACGACGTCCATTCCATTATCGCAAATTATCTGAAATCGAAAAAACTGCTTGAAGAGCGGATTCAGCCGGCCGAGCTGTTTGAGTTTTTCGACGAAAATACTCCCGAATACGAAGAGCTGTGCCGAATACTCGATTTCAGCGACGGAAGCCGTCTTTCGGGACAGGTAAACGAAGATTACTTTTACGACTGTATCAAAAAACTGAAAATATACGATTTGGATAAAAAAATAGACGCATTACAGACGCAGGCTAACAATGAAAGTGATGTTTTACTTAGGAATGAAATATTAAAAAATATTTTAGAGCTTACCCGGCAAAAGAAGAAATTAAAGAGCGGAGATATAAAATGAGTTTATCCGAACAGAAGCTGAATGAAATTTTAAAACAGATTATCGACAATTACGGAACGAAGGGCAGTATTACCACAAACGCACTTTGCGACATAATGGAAAAATACGAAACTACGCCCACGCAGATGGACTTTGTTTATAAATCTATTGCCGAATCGGGAATACAGATAATCGACGAAACCGAGCGTGACAAGGAGCTGTACGAGCAGGCGCTTTTGGATATAGGACTTGACGATCCCGTCAAAATGTATCTTAAAGATATAGGCCGAGTTCCGCTTCTTTCTACCGATGATGAAATCGAGCTTGCCCGCAGAATACAGGAGGGGGACGAGTCTGCAAAGAAAAAACTTTCAGAGGCAAACCTTCGCCTCGTTGTATCTATTGCAAAGAGATACGTCGGCAGAGGTATGCTTTTCCTCGACTTAATTCAGGAAGGAAATCTGGGTCTTATGAAGGCAGTGGACAAGTTCGACTATCAAAAAGGCTTTAAATTCTCAACCTATGCAACTTGGTGGATAAGACAGGCAATTACCCGCGCCATTGCTGATCAGGCAAGGACTATTCGTATCCCCGTACACATGGTAGAAACCATTAATAAGCTTACGCGCGTTTCCCGCGTGCTGTTGCAGAAGCTAGGCAGAGAACCTACTCCTGCCGAAATTGCCGAAGAAATGCATATCAGCGAAGAGCGTGTGCGCGAAATACAGAAGATTGCACAGGATCCCGTATCTTTGGAAACCCCTATCGGCGAGGAAGAGGACAGTCATCTCGGCGATTTCGTTGAGGACGAATCGAGCGAAACTCCGTCGGACAGGGTTTCTACCACTATGCTGAAAGAAACTCTTTTAGTGGTATTAAACAGCCTTACTCCGCGCGAGGAAAAGGTATTAAGACTGCGCTACGGCGTCGACGACGGCAGGCCTAGGACACTGGAAGAGGTGGGCCGCGAATTTAACGTTACACGTGAGCGTATCAGGCAGATTGAGGCAAAAGCACTCAGAAAACTTCGTCATCCTTCGCGTTCCAAGCATTTACGCGATTTTCTCGATACCTGATGGACAGAATTAGTAAACTCTGTTCGTATCTTCCTCGGTGCAAAATTTTTGCGGACGTGGCCTGCGATCACGGCTACGTTGCCAAGTATATGCTGAAAAACGGCCTGTGCGATAGCGCAGTAGTTTCCGATATAAGCGAGAAGTGTTTAAAAAAAGCCGAAATATTGCTTGCGGATTACATATCGGCGAATAAATGCCGAGCCGTCTGCTGTGACGGATTGAAACAAATCGGACGTGAAGTGGATTGTGTTTTAATTGCGGGTATCGGAGGAGAAGAGATAATAAAAATTCTTTCCGAAGGATTTATACCGAAGTCGTTCGTGTTTCAGCCTATGAAAAATGCCGGCGCTTTGCGTAAGTTTTTGCTTGAAAACGATTGCTTTATCGGAACGGACGATATTTTTACTGACGGAAAAAAGTATTATTTTATAATTTCGGGAATGAAGGGTATGGCGCAGAAATACGGTAAAGAGCAGTTGCTTTACGGAAAAGACAGTCTGGATAATCCTGTTTTTTACGAATATTTAAGCAAAGAACTGGCAAAAAAGAAGAGTTATTTATTAAATAAAATGTCAGCTGACAGCCGTCGGGATTTGATGCGTCAGATAAAACAAATTGAAGAGGTTTTAAAAGGTGAAGCTGGAAGAAATATTAGATAAGCTTGAAGAGGTTGCACCGATTGCACTTTCCGACGAGTTTTGCAGGAAATACAAGATGTACGACAATAGCGGTATTATAATTGACTGCAAGCAAGAAATAACGGGTGCGCTTTTTTCGCTTGATTTATCGTTTAAAGCGATTGAGGAGGCAAAAAAACGCGGGTTTAACCTTATAGTTACGCATCATCCTGCAATTTACGGCGGAATTTCGCGAATATCGGCCGATGATACGATAGGGACTTGTTTGCGTTCGGGAATTTCGGTCATTTCAATGCATCTTAATTTCGACTCTGCACCTGCGGGTATAGATTATTATTTAATGCGCGGGCTGGGTGGCGAAAAAGCGGAAATTCTTGCGGATATTCCCGACGGCGGATACGGAAGAGTTTACAGCGTGAACGCTATAAAGTTCAGCGAACTTGAAAAGTCAGTGCGTACGAACTTCAATACCGAGCGCGCGCTGTTCTACGGCGCAGACAGGCAGGTTAAGAAAATCGCTTCATTTTGCGGTGCGGGATGTGATAATAACGCAATAGCGTTTGCAAAATCGCGCGGGGCAGACGTTTTCGTATCTTCCGATATGAAGCACCACGAAATAGCGGGACTTTTGGGAATGGGAATAAACGTAATTCATCTGACGCATTATTCGGCGGAAAATTACGGTTTCAATAAAATATATACAAAAATATCAACTGATTTTTCAATTCCTACGGCATTTTTTGCCGATAAGGATTTGCTTTAAAAGGTAAAGGAGTTATTATGACGCAGATTGAACAGTTACTTAAATATCAGGAAGAGGATTCGAAGCTTCTTAAAATCGAGCGCGAAGCGGTAAGCTCTGAAGAATATAAAAATTATTCGCAGAGTAAAAGCTTTCTTAACAAAGCGCCCGAAAAGCTTGAAGCTATGGACGCAAAGGCACGTGAAATCGAGACTGATTTGCAGAAAATAAGCAAGAAGTATGAGGAAATAGCCGAAACGCTTAAAGAATTTGAAAATCTCGACGATTTGGTGGGCGAAGGCGCGGATATTGCATTCTATAAGAAAAACGCAACTCAGCTGCAAGAAAAATTGAAGTCATTAAAGGCGGAAATAAACGCGCTTTCAAAGACTATAAAGAATGCCGACGAAGAGTACAAGGCTCTGAAAAAGAAGACTATTGCCGTTCAGAAGCAATATGCCGAATTTACTGCCGTTTATAAGGAGTATAAGACAAATAAACTTGCAGAAATGGAGGCTATAAAAAAGGAGCTTGAAAAGCTTGCGAAGGATATTCCGACGGAAGTCTTCAAGCGCTATGAAAATAAGCGGAGCGAGCGCATTTTTCCCATAATCTGCGCGGTCGCGGGAGACCGATGTTCAAAATGCGGAATGGAGCTGTCGATTGCCGGGAAAGAAAAAATCGCACAAGGCGAGGTTACCGAGTGCGAAAACTGTCACAGATTTTTATATAAAGAATAAATTTTGGTTTTACTGCGTAAATACGTTGACAAAATTAACAATTAATGATATATTATAACAAAATTAATATTGCTATTACTCGTGGCGGAAAAGCTACATAATAATAGATAAGGGGAGGAGTCGATTGTTTCGGCTCTTCTTTTTTTACGCACCTTTTTCTGTCGGCTTTTCCGGTGCGGGAATTGCAAAAAAATAAGAATCCGCCTGTGCCGTGATATGAAAAAGTATTAACCCGCTTCTCGCAGGTGGGTGTGGCGAGGTGAAACGTCAGACTTTCCGTTAAACAGACCTTGCCTATTTTCACGAACGGCTCACTCCCGTAAATTACTTTGTGGATTACGCATTTCTCATACCACGAACACTGCAGACCCTGTTTTTAGTATATATCAAATTAATAAAAAACGCAACAAGTAAATTCTGTCAGTTTAAAAATTCTCCGTTAAATAAAATTTGTTAAGTATGTGCAAATCGTTTGCTATTTTTATACAAGTATGGTATTATATTTCCGTTACGGATACAAAGCGGTTCGAGGACTCAACGGCTTGCTTTGTTCCCGCAAATATTCCATAGGAGGATAAATTAAATGGAAAAGGCAGAAATCATTGCAAAATATGCTTTAAAGGAAGGCGACACCGGTTCACCCGAAGTTCAGATTGCTCTTTTAACCGAAAGAATTAATCACTTGAACGAGCATCTTAAAGAGCATATTCACGACAATCATTCGCGTCGCGGACTTCTTAAAATGGTAGGTCGCCGTCGCGGACTTTTGGACTATTTAAAGAGCAAAGATATTGAAAGATATCGTGCTATTATTGCTGCTTTGAATTTGAGAAAGTAAATTTAAAAAGGGCGGGGTGTATCTCGCTCTTTTTTAATAATTAAACCGTCTGTAACGGGCGTTGCAGGCACAAGAACAGACAGGAAAGGAGTAAAAAATGACAAATTACAAACAATTCAGCTTTACGGTAGGCGGACGCGAAGTCGTCGTTGAAACGGGCAAGTATGCCGAACAGGCTAACGGCGCATGCCTGGTTCGTTGTGGCGAAACCGCGGTAATGGTGTCGGTATGTATGTCGGCGTCACCGCGCGAGGGGATGGACTTTTTCCCTCTTCAAGTTGATTATGAAGAGAAAATGTATTCAATCGGTAAAATTCCCGGCGGGTTTAAAAAGCGCGAGGGCAGGGCGAGCGATAAGGCAATTTTAACTTCGAGGCTTATCGATAGGCCTCTGCGTCCTCTGTTCCCTAAGGGACTTTTCAATGACGTGGTAGTTATTGCGCAGGCAATTTCGGTTGAGCCCGACGTTTCACCCGAACCCCTTGCAATGATAGGCTCGTCAATAGCGCTTGCAATTTCCGATATTCCCTGGGCAGGCCCCACCGGTTCGGTGGTGGTCGGACTCGTTGACGGCAAGTACGTTATCAACCCCGACCTTGCTCAGCGTGAAAATAGTAAAATACACTTAAATCTTGCAGGAACCAAGGACGCTATCCTTATGATTGAAGCGGGTGCGGACGAAGTTACCAACGACGAAATGGTGGGAGCAATTACTTTCGGTTTCGAAGAAATCAAGAAAATTTGCGTATTTATCGAAGAAAAAATAGTTCCCGCAGTCGGTAAACCCAAGAGAGAGATAGAGCTTTATCACGTTCCCGAAGAGCTTGACAAAGCCGTTCGCGACTACGCAGACAAGAAAATTGATTGGGCAATCGAAACTTTCAACAGACAGGAAAGAGAGGTAAGGCAGGCTGAGGCGGAAGCCGATATTCTTGCACATTTTGCCGATATTTATCCCGATAACACACGCGAAATAAAGGACAGCGTTTATTACCTTACAAAGGAAAAGGTTCGTGCTAAGATATTCGATAAGGGCATTCGTCCCGACGGAAGAGGACTTAAAGACGTTCGCCCTATCTGGTGTGAAAGGGGGGTTCTTCCCCGCGTACACGGTTCGGCCGTATTCACACGCGGACAGACTCAGACCCTTACTTCCTGTACGCTCGGTATGCTTACGGATGCGCAAAAATTAGAAGGTCTTGACGAGGAAACGAGTAAGAGGTATATGCACCATTATAACTTCCCCGGTTACTGCACGGGCGAAGCAAAAGCGCTTCGTTCACCCGGCAGACGCGAAATCGGACACGGTGCACTTGCGGAGCGTGCGTTAATTCCCGTACTTCCAGACGAAAATTCATTCCCTTACGCAATAAGAGTTGTAAACGATATTATGTCGTCGAACGGTTCGTCGTCAATGGCTTCCGTCTGCGGTTCAACAATGGCTCTTATGGATGCAGGCGTTCCCATTAAAGCTCCCGTTGCGGGCGTTGCTATGGGGCTTATCAAAAATCAGGAAACGGGAGAATTCAAGGTATTAACCGACATTCAGGGGCTTGAAGATTTCCTGGGTGATATGGACTTTAAGGTTGCGGGAACCGTAAACGGCATTACCGCAATTCAGATGGATATTAAAATAAAGGGTATTTCCGAAGAGATTATGCATACCGCGATAAATCAGGCAAACGAGGGAAGACAGTTCATTCTTTCGAAAATGCTTGAAATCGTTCCCGAAGTTGCGCCTTCGCTTTCCAAATATGCGCCCAAGATTTTGTTCTTTGAAATCAATCCCGACAAAATCGGCGATGTTATCGGTAAACAGGGTTGCGTAATCAAGAAGATTATGGAAGAAACGGGAACCGAAATCGAATTTAACAGCGACGACAGCGGCAGAGGTTACGTATCTACCGTCGGTCCTATCGAAAACGCCGAAAAAGCAAAGGCTATCATTATGAGTATAGCTCACGACCCCGAAGTCGGCGATATGTTCGTGGGAACCGTTGTTAGAATTATGAACTTCGGCGCTTTCGTGGAATTTGCTCCCGGTAAGGACGGAATGATTCATATTTCCAAGCTTTCGGACAAGCGAGTCGACAAGGTGGAGGACGTCGTTAAAATAGGAGATACAGTAAAAGTCGAGATAATAAAAATCGGCGATAAGGGTATCGATCTTAAACTCCTGGAAAAACTCAACTAATCAAAAGCGACGCGCAGCTTCGTGCGTCGCTTACCTTTAATTTATGATAAGATCAGGTTTAATAAATTATTTTATTAATTTAAAACACTTCTTCACACCGATAGGTACGCTTGCGTCGGGTGTGTTTTTGGGGCTTTCCATATTCATTCCCGGCGGGCTTGCCATACTTTCTGCGCTGATTGAAAAAATTACGGAAATAGTGCAGGACGCAAGCATCGATTTTACTCCCGTAAAGGACAGCGTTGTTAATGCTGTAAAGGCTCTTGACTGGAACGATCCGATAGCTTCGCTTCAAATAATGTTTTCGTGTGATTGGCTCAGCGGAGTTTTAAACGCAAGCCTGAACGCTGTTTCAAGCGGTCTGCAGCCTTACGCAGACGCGATAAGCGAAACGGTGGACAGTGCTGTCACCGGTGTTAAGCTTTTGTTTGCGTTGTTCGTATTTTTTTGCATTCTCGGTATCATTTTAGGCTATTTTCTTACGCGGTTTCTCGTCAGAAGGAATATGGCAAAGCGTACGCTCAAAAAATTTATTTTTGCGTCTTTCGTCGACTCGTTTATTACGGCAACGCTTGTTGCTGTATGCTTTTGGTTGCTTACGCTTTGGGCGCCGAGTATATTTATAACTTCATTAACGTCGCTCGTAATATTTGCCTGCACTGCGCTTGTGTCGGCATATCTCGTACATGGCAAAAACGAAATAGATTTCAAATCAGTAATCAACTTCAAAAACGTATTTAAACTGCTTTTGGTCAATGCATTAATATTTCTGATTTCATTCGCGTTTCTTTTTGTTACGCTAGTTATAACTAATTTGATAGCTGGCATTCTTATAGGTTTTGCATTTATAGAAATCGCTTTAATCGTTATGAGCCTGAACGCTGAAAACTACGTGATAAATTTTCCGCGCAAAGTAGAGGATATAGCAGAAAATATTCAGGAAGATATTTCCGAAGAAATTGATTTAACGGCGTAAAATAAAAGGCTGTGCGTTCCGCACAGCCGTTATTTTTAGGAATAAAATGAAACTGCACCTTTGAAAATTGCGTAGGCAATTGCTTTCTGATACTCTGCCGTAATAAGCTGTGCTTCGTCAAGTTCGTTCGATAAGAACCCGCACTCAATTAAAACTGAAGGGTTCGAGGTGCATTTAAGCATATAATAATCTCCGACCAGCGGTGTATTTTGTTTTACGCATTCCTTCATTTCGTTCAGACTTTGCTGTATACACTGTGCAAGTGCTTTACCGCTTTCGCTGCCGTTATCGTAAAAAGTCTGACCTCCGCGGCGTGAAGGGATAGGGCAATAATTCTGATGTATGGAAATTACCATGTCAGCATTATTTTTTTCGATAATTTCTTTTCGCTTTTTCATATCGCGCATTTTGAAGCCCTTAGTGCTGGTACCGTAAAGTCCGCCTTGCGTGCTTCGTGTGAGTACGGCGTTAAACCCTGCGTCGGCAAAAAATCCGCGAAGATATTTTGCGATATACAGGTTAATTTCGCTCTCTTTCGTTTTTGTGGTAATTCCCAGAACACCGGCGTCTATACCGCCGTGACCGGCGTCGATTACAACCGTTTTTAAACCGTCGTGCGTAGACGTAGCGGCAACGGCGCTTGCACATATTCCGAAGATTGCGCCGAGTACTAATACGGCGCAGCAAATTACAAGTAAACTCTTTTTAACGATAAACAAATTCACAGTATATAGTACTATATGTTTGATTTTTTTATTCATTATGTGCTATAATTATTGAGTTAATTGTAAATATAGGGTTTATGTAATAATTCGGGGTTTCGGTAGGAAATTAATTAAAAGTGTTTGATTTATTCAGTACAATTTCAGCGCAGAAGGCAAAAAATTTAAGCCCTGTAACACTTGCATTCGTCGGTGATGCGGTTTATTCTCTGTACGTTCGCGAAAAGTTAGTGCTTTCAACCGATTTCAGTACGGGTACGCTTCAAAAGCTTACTTCTTCGGAAGTGTCTGCGCACGGTCAAAGCGAATTACTCGAAAAGGTTCAACCACTTTTCACCGAAGAGGAAAACCATATATTCAAGCGCGGACGAAACGCAAGGAAGCCAACTCGCAGTAAAAACGCAAGCGTAGCCGAATATAACCGATCAACGGGATTTGAGGCGGTGTTAGGGTTCTTGTACCTTACCGGAAGGTATCAGAGAATATCAGATCTTTTGGAAGTGAAATGAAAACAGAAGGAAGAAACGCAGTTATAGAACTGCTTAAAACGGATAAAAACATCGAAAAAATAATGCTTGAAAAGGACCCGCAGGGTTCGCTTAAAAGTATATTTGCCGAAGCGCGTAAAAAGAATATACGCGTTCAGTTTGTCGATAGGCGCGCACTTGATAAGATAAGCGATGAGCGCAGGCATCAGGGCGTAATTGCATTTACTTCCGATTTTACCTATTCGTCACTTGACGAAATTATTTCTTTACGCAGGGAAAATAACGGTTTTATAGTGCTGTGCGACGGTATCGAGGACGTGCATAATCTCGGTTCTATTATCCGCGTTGCGGAGTGCGCGGGTGCGGACGGCGTAGTAATTCCGTCTAATAATTCGGCAAGTGTAACCGAAGCGGTTGTCAGAATTTCCGCAGGTGCGGCAAATCATATTAAAGTTGCCAAAGTCAATTCGATTAACCGCGCCGTTGACGAGCTGAAAAAGCAAAATTATTGGCTGTACGCTCTGGAAGCGGACGGAAACAATATATACGACGCCGATCTGACAGGTAACATTGCAATAGTCGTCGGCGGAGAGGACAGCGGAGTGAAACGGCTCACCCGTGAAAAGTGCGACTTCACGTTGTCGATACCTTTAAAGGGTAAAGTAAATTCTTTGAATGCTTCGGTGGCTTTCGGTATAGCCGCATATGAGGCGGTAAGGAAACGCAATGTCTGACGAACAACTCGTACTCGCCTGTCAGTGCGGGGATAAAACCGCCTGGGAAGAGCTGTATACAAAATATAAACCCGCAGTTTTATCGGTTGCCCGTCGCTTTTTTCTGAGCGGAGGCGAAACCGAAGACCTTGTTCAGGAAGGTATGTTCGGGCTTTATTCCGCGGTAACAGGCTTTAATTCCGATAACGGCAGTTTTCACGCTTTCGCGGGGAAATGTATACGCAACCGCATACTTGACGCAGTTAAAAAAAACAACGGTGCGAAGCATTCCGCACTTAACAACTTTTTGCCGATTACGGAAGTCGGTGCCGATTGGATTTCGCGTAATAATCCCGAAGAAGAAATAATAGGCAGAGAAGAAAAGCACGAAATATTGCAAACGATGAGCAAGGTTTTATCTTCGCTTGAATTCAAAGCGATAATTATGTACACAGACGGAATGACTATGACGGAAATTTCTTCTGCTCTTGGCAAAAATCCCAAAAGTATAGATAACGCAATAAACCGCGCAAAAAATAAATTACAGAAATTATTAACGGAGTAAAAATGGCTTATCTTGCATTTTATAGAACGTTCAGACCCGTTTCGTTCGATACGGTCGTACGGCAGGAGCATATCGTCCGCACGCTGAAAAACCAGATATCTTCCGGCAAAATAGGTCACGCATATCTTTTTTGCGGGCCGAGAGGAACGGGTAAAACGACGCTTGCGAAAATTTTTGCGCGTGCAATCAACTGCGAGCACCCAGTAGACGGATCGCCTTGCGGGAAGTGCGAGGTCTGCAAGTCGTTAGCGGCCGGTGCAAGTCTTGATATTTCGGAAATAGACGCAGCATCTAATAACGGCGTCGATGAAATGCGCGATCTTCGGGAAAAGGTGCAGTATCCGCCCGTATCGGGCAAATACAAAGTGTACATCATAGACGAGGTTCATATGCTAACGTCATCTGCATTCAACGCAGTTTTAAAGACGTTGGAAGAACCTCCCGCACACGCAGTGTTTATTCTTGCCACAACCGAACCGCAAAAAATTCCCGCAACCATTCTCTCGCGCTGTATGCGGTTTGACTTTAAGCTGATTCCGCAAAAGGATTTGGAACAGCTGATCAAATCCGTTTACGACAAAGTCGGCAAAGAATATGAGAAAGAAGCCGTTTCGGCCATTGCGAGGGCGGGCGCAGGCAGTGCGCGCGACAGCCTTTCCATTGCGGATATGTGCGCTTCGTATTCAAACGGTAAGTTGACTTACGGCGACGTAAACGAGGTTCTGGGCAGCGCCGATTTTTACTCAATCAGCAATCTTTGCGAAAGCATTCTCAATGAAGATGCATCTGCTTCGCTTTCCGGCGTTGAAGAAATTCTTTCGACGGGCAAAAGCGTAGGCGTACTTTTAAAAGATTTACTCAATTTTTTAAATAATTGCTCCATAGTTAAAATCTGTAAAAATGCAAGAGAAATCGTCAATCTTCCGCAGGAATCATACAACAGAATAGAGCAGGCGGTGTCGGGTTGCGACGGACATAAAATTCTGAGGGTAACCGAAATATTATCGTCCGCTGAATCAGATATGCGCTATTCGTTAAATGGCAGGATAACCCTTGAAACAGCTGTTTTAAAATGCGCTATGCCGAGTTCGGATTATAATCTTGACGCACTTATAGGGAAAATTAACACGCTTGAAGAAAAGATGAACAACGCGGTTACAGTTGTCAGGGAGGTGCCCGTCACTCAACAGCAGATGGTCAAACCCGTAAAAGTAACAGATACGGAAAAGGAAGCTTCGCCTTTTGCGGAAGAAAAACCTGCCGAAAAAGTTCAGACCGGCATTCTCGACAATACCGCACCTGTGTTAAAATCAGTACGTATGCTGAACGATGACGAGAAGGGCGGAATATTCGGTAAGCTTATACGCCTTCTCCGCACAACACGCAAAAATGCTGTTCTGTTTACGCTGTGTATGGACGTCGGTAATTTTTTCGAGGGAGATAAAATGATACTTACGACGGACAGCGAGGCGGTTTACAAGGGCTTACAGCGCGTTGATAACTCAAACTTTCTTTCGGAAACGTTGCTGGAATTGGGCGTTGGCGAACACGAGATTCGGCTTATTAAACAGGGCGAAAGCGATTACGATAAAGCCGTAAAAGAATTAAAACGCAATTTTGACGGTATAGATATAGAAATAAAATAGTCGGAGGTTATTATGGCAGGATTCAGAGGTAACGGCGGAATGGGTAATATGCAAAACCTTATGAAGCAGGCTCAGAAAATGCAGGAACAAATGCAGGAGGCAAACAGAGAGCTTGACGATTGGGAAATTGTAGGACTTTCCGGCGGAGGAGAAGAGGGCGACGAAACCGTCGTCGTTTATATGAACGCAAAAAAAATTATCAACGGAATCGAGTTCGGAAGCAAGCTTTCGGAAACTATCGATCTGAACGACGAAGATGATATAGAAATGCTTGAAGACCTTATCATGGCGGCAATAAACGACGGCTATAAAAAGGCAGACGCGGTCTACAACGAAAAAATGGGTCCTTTTGCAAACTCGGGTTTAATTTAAGATGGACGTATTTATAGAACCTATCGGTAAACTTATAAATGAATTTTCAAAGCTTCCGGGGGTCGGGAAAAAGACGGCTCAGCGCTATGCTTATAAAATTATAGGAATGACCGATGCAGAGGCAAAAGCTTTTGCCGACAGCATAGTCAATTGTAAAAGTAAAGTGCGCTACTGCAAGATATGCGGAAACTTTACAGAGAACGACGTTTGCGATATCTGTAAAAAACGCGAAAAAAGCACAATCTGTGTAGTTAAAGAACCCAAAGACGTTATTGCAATGGAAAAGTTGCACGAGTACAAGGGCGTTTATCACGTACTGCATGGCGTAATCAGTCCAATGGACGGAGTAGGGCCTAACGATATACGTATAAAAGAGCTTTTATCCCGCGTCGGCGACGGAACGGTTACCGAAGTTATAATGGCGACCAATCTCGATGTGGAGGGTGAAGCTACCGCAATGTATATCGCAAAGCTTTTAAAGCCTCTCGGTATAAGCGTAACTCGCCTTGCGCACGGTATACCTATCGGAAGCGAGCTTGAATATACCGACGAAGTAACGTTATCGAGGGCATTTTCAGAGCGTAAGCAAATTTAATTTCAAAAGGTTTTTAATGAAGATTTCAGTATTGGGATGCGGGCGTTGGGGCTCGTTCATTGCCTGGTATCAGGCAACCGTATTAAAAAACGAGGTAATTTCCTGGGGGCCCGAGGGCGATTATTCTTATGAAGTATTAAAAAGTACAGGCAAAAACGAATATGTTACGCTCGACAAAAATATTACGCTGACCTGCGATTTAAAGCTCGCCGTCGAAAGTGCAGATATAATAATAATTTCAATTTCCTCGCAGGGGCTGAGAGGTTTTATGCAACGCGTGACGGAGTTCAACGTTGCGGACAAGCCCATAGTTCTTTGTATGAAAGGCATTGAGGAGAGCACAGGCAAGCGTTTGTCTGAAGTTCTAGAAGAGAGCGGAATAGCAAGCGATAAAATAGCGGTATGGGTGGGCCCGGGTCATATTCAGGCGTTTACACAGGGAATACCCAACTGCATGGTAATAGACAGCTCTGATGAGTCGTTGAAGCGTAGGCTTGCGGACGGCTTTAAAAGTAATTTAATCCGTTTTTATTACGGCAACGATTTGGTGGGCACCGAAATAGGTGCGGCGGCAAAAAACGTGTTGGGTATAGCCGCAGGCGTTCTTGACGGAAGCGGCTATGTCAGCTTAAAGGGACCGCTTATGGCAAGAGGAGCAAGCGAAGTCGGCAGACTGATTTCGGCAATGGGCGGTCAGTTTCAATCCGCTTACGGTCTTGCGCATTTGGGCGATTATGAAACTACGCTGTTTTCGGAATATTCGCACAACCGCAGATACGGCGAAATGATGGCGCACGGCGCTAAGTTTGAAAAGCTGGCCGAGGGAGTTATGACGGCAAAGGCAATGAAAAGACTCGGCGATAAGTACGGCGTCGATCTGCCAATTACTAACGCCGTATACGAGGCTTGTTTCCTCTCTCACGTATTCGAGAGTGGTAACGGCGCAAAAAACTGTATGGACATTATACTTAAACTATTTGAAAGGGAAACTAAATCCGAATTTTAATTAAAAAGGCAAAAATATGATACGTAGCGATTTAAGAAACGTGGCAATAATTGCGCACGTAGATCATGGCAAGACGACGCTTGTCGATGCAATGCTTAAACAGAGCAATACTTTCCGCGATAATCAGGCGGTGGACGAAAGAGTTATGGACAGCAACGATTTGGAGCGTGAGAGGGGTATTACCATTCTCGCAAAGAATACTGCCGTTCACTATAAGGGCGTTAAAATTAACGTGGTAGACACTCCGGGACACGCGGATTTTTCAGGCGAAGTAGAACGTGTAATGATGATGGTTAACGGTGTTCTCGTACTCGTCGATGCGGCCGAAGGCCCTATGCCCCAAACCCGTTTCGTCGTTCAGAAAGCGTTGGAAATGGGTCACAGGCTGATTATAGTCGTAAATAAGATCGACCGCCCCGACGCCCGTCTGAACGAGGTGCAGGACGAGATTTTAGAGTTGTTGTTGGAGCTTGACGCTTCCGACGATCAGCTTTTAAGTCCTGTCGTATGGTGTTCGGGGAGAAACGGTACGGCTACGCTCGATTTGAATACCGAGGGTAAGAATCTTGAACCGCTGTTTGAAACGATATTAAACCACATTCAGCCGATGGAAGCAGACGTCGAGGGGCCTGCTCAGCTTCTCGTGTCTTCAATCGACTATAACGATTACGTCGGCAGAATAGGCGTCGGTAGAATAGAGCGCGGTGTGGTAAATCAGGGTCAAGGCGTTGTTGTAACAAATTACAACAATATGCATATGAACGTTACGGGCAAAATTGCAAACCTTTACCAGATTGAAGGTTTACAGCGCGTTGCCTGTGAAAGTGCGCGCGCGGGTGATATCGTCTGCTTTTCGGGACTTGAAAAAATAAATATCGGCGATACGATATGTTCTCCGGACTGCGTTGAAGCACACAAGTTTGTGAAAATCACCGAACCTACGGTAGAAATGACGTTTTCCGTAAATGATTCACCGTTTGCGGGAAAGGACGGGAAATGGGTAACTACGCGCCATATAAGGGACAGGCTTTTCCACGAGCTTTTGCGCGATGTGTCTTTAAGAGTGGAGGAAACCGATTCAGCCGACAGTTACCGCGTCTGCGGAAGGGGTGAAATGCATCTTTCTATTTTAATTGAAAATATGCGTCGTGAAGGTTATGAATTTCAGGTTTCCACACCGCGTGTAATGTTCAAGGAAGTTAACGGCGTAAAAATGGAGCCTATGGAAAAGCTTATCGTCGACGTTCCCGACGACGCGACCGGTGCGGTATTTCAGAGTATGGGCAACAGAAAGGGCGAGCTTTTGCATATGAGCACAGTAGGTAGCCGTACGCGTTTGGAGTTTTTAGTGCCTGCAAGGGGACTTTTCGGCTATAAGTCTGAATTTCTTACGTCCACACGCGGTGAGGGCGTCATGAACAGCGTATTTTTTGAGTATCAGCCTTTTAAGGGCGAGTTTTCGCGCAGGGATACGGGATCGCTTGTTGCGTTTGAAACCGGTGAGGCTGTAACTTACGGACTTTTCAATGCACAGGGCAGGGGAGCTTTGTTTATCGGTGCAGGGACGCCTGTTTATGAAGGTATGGTCGTCGGCGAATCTCCAAAAAACGAAGATATTAACGTCAACGTCTGCAAAACGAAGCACCTTACTAATACCCGTTCAAGCGCCAGCGACGATGCGTTGCGCCTTATTACCCCTAAGAGAATGAGCTTGGAGGAGTGCTTGGAATTTATCGGCGATGACGAGCTGTTGGAAATTACGCCCAAAAACATAAGAATAAGAAAGCGTATTTTAAATAGTGAGCTGAGGGCAAAAGCAAACGCTAAAATCAAGAAAGGCTTAGCATAAATTAAAAATTCAAATCATATATTATACCACCCGCTTGAAAGCGTGTGGTATTTTTTTCAAAAAGGTGATTAAATGGAAGCCCCTCATTCAATATCAATAGAGCAGTGCAAAAGGATAACCGCGACGGCAATTGAAAGTGTAGATGCATTTTCCGATAAACAGATAATTTTATCTTATTCCGCAGGCAGAATAGTAGTAGCGGGAAACGGTATGAAAATTGTCAACTTTTCTAAAAGCGGAGGCTCTTTTTCTGCCACAGGTGAAATTTCTTCCGTAAGGTATCTTTCCAAAGGAATGGGACTTAAAGGTAAGCTGTTCAAATAAGTGGATATATTTTATTTTATAACCTGCACGTGCCTCGGGATTTTAAGCGGAATAGTTTACGATATTTTATATATTGCACGCTGTATCGTGTGCGGGCTTCACAAAAAGAATTATTCCGTAAAAGACAAAATATTTACAATTGTATGCGATATATTATACTGTCTGTTTTTATCGGTATCGTTCGTATTTGTGTCGGTAATGTTCGGTTTTTCAAATCTCAGACTGTTTATGATACTCGGGTGCGTGATTGGCGCAATATTATATTTGAAAAGTTTTCATTTATTTGTTGCATTTTTTGTAAATAAGTTGTATAATAGATTTAAACTAAAAAAAATGGATAATTCTGATGACTGATGAAAAGCGCAACCGCATAATAGCGGCTGTTACCGTCAACGTAATATTGCTGATAGCTGTCCTTGTAGCTGTAATTATTTATCAGCTGGTTTTCATTAAGATTGCATCGAGAGAAAGGGATGATTTGAAAACTCAGATAGAATCTTACGAGGATAAAATTGAGTCTATAGATAAAAAATACGAATACTATACAACGTATGATGGGCTTTTAGACCTCGCCTATCAGTACGGCTTCGTTTTCGGAGATTAGAATTCTTATGAAAACAGGTATCATTGATATTGGTTCAAATTCCGTCCGCCTTGCATTATCGGCAGACGGAAAAACTTTATATAAAAGGATACAAACCACGCGTTTAGGCGAGGGATTGGCTCTTACCGGCAGAATAACGTCAATGGCAATTAAACGAACGTCGAAGGTCGTTGCTGACTTTAAAGCCCAAGCTGAATGTGACGGCGCCGAAAGAGTGTTTGTATTTGCAACGGCTTCCGTTCGTTCCGCGTTAAACGGCAACGATTTCGTCGAATATATGAAACGGTTTTACGGCATTCTGGTTGACGTCATAAGCGGTGAAACAGAAGCTGAAATCGGGCTTTTGGGCGCCCTTGGCAACGCCGACGGCGGAATTATCGACTTGGGCGGTGCAAGCTGTGAAGTTACCGTACGCAAAAACGGGGAAACAGTTTATACCAAAAGCGTTGATGCCGGCGCGGTTAGGCTTTTGGATGTCTGCGGCCACGACAGGGACAAGCTTGAAAAATATATAAGCGAAAAACTGAGCGGTTACGGCAGTTTCGATGCCGGCACTTATTCGATGTACGGCATCAGCGGTACGGCAACTACGCTTGCCGCCGTCAAACATAAGCTTACAGAATACGACCCTGCAATCATCCACGGTACACCGTTGACGGTAGATGAAGTCGGTTCGATGGCTGAAAAGTTTTTAAGTATGACGGTGGATGAGATTAAACAGCTCGGCGGAGTTGTAATATGGCGCGCCGACGTGATAGCGGGTGCAAGTCTGTTCCTGTACAGACTTATGCAGTATATGAATATTTCGAAAATCACAGTATCAGAAAATGATAATCTGGAAGGTTATCTTCTCTATAAGGATAACAAATGAAAACTATTTGGTCGATAGCCGTAAAAATCGCAACCTTCGTGCTTTTGACGATTTGCGGAATAAAAGTTATATTCGACACCTCAAACTGGATGTCGGCAATTGCAGTCGGTATAGTAATGGTTTTTTCGTTTCCTCTTGCTTCAATTGTGCACGAGCTGGGGCATATGCTCTTCGGCGCTACGGTTAAAATTAAAGCTGTTCCCGACAGTGGAAGCGTTTTAATTTTTTTAGAGGAGACTTTCTTAAATTGGTGGGAAGCGTCAAGCTGTAAAATTATACCTAAAACAGCCAAAAATCTTCGGGCAAGGATTATTTTTACGGCATCAGGAGGAGCGGTTGCAAATTTAATTTTTATAATTTTAGGTATTGTTGCACTGTGTGTTCCTGCGGTGCCTACGGGTTTGTGCGCACTGATGCCCGCATCGTTTCACCTGCTTGCATTAAACGCCCTGCCTTTTAACTTCGATAACGGCAAAAGTGACGGCGAAATAATTTACGAGCTTATAAAAAACGGCGACGAAGCAAAGGTTATGCTTTCAGTGCTGAACGTTCAGGCACAGATTTTGGGTAGCAAGCCGATAAACGAAATAGATGAAAAGCTTCTCTTCGACCTGCCGCAAATCCGCGAGGACGACATAAGCTTCATATCTTTGTGCGAGCTTCGCTTCGAATATTTTTCGGCCAAAGGGGACAGCGCGAACGCAGAAAAATGGCGTACACGCTGCGAGGAATTAAAACAGCAATATATGAAATGAAAAGTAGCCCGATGTCTTCAATTATGAAGTTATCGGGCTACTTTTATAGAATTTAATTTACATTACAGAACAAAATCGTTTTTTATGAAAGCTCAATTTATTCTGTATAGTCTTCCGAAACAGTGCGGGCAGACTCTGCTCCATAGCTCGGCTTTTGTTTTGCATACGTGGTTTCCGCACGTTCCGCACTCGAAAAAGTCTTCGCAACAGTCGAAATTTGCCATATTTTTGCAGTTAAATTTTTCCATAAAATAAGTATGTAAAATTAAAAAATTTTAATTCAAAAACGGCAATTTTCACGCCAAAAATTTGCTTTTAATTATATAATATGGTATAATAAAATCAAAGAAAAATCAGAGGTGAAAAATGCCTAATAAAATCAATCGTGAGTACGACGCAAACAGTCTGAAAGCCCTTAAAGGGCTTGAACCCGTAAGGGAACACCCCGGTATGTATATCGGACCGACAGACGAAAAAGGTCTGCACTGCCTTGTCAGAGAAGTTATCGATAACTCCATTGACGAAGCGCTTGCAGGTTATTGCGACAGGATTGACGTCGTTATTACCGAAGACGGTTCGTGTTCCGTTAAGGATAACGGAAGAGGAATACCTACGGGTATTAATAAGGAAGAGGGTATAAGCGGAGTCGAGCTTGCTTTGACAAATCTGAATGCAGGCGGAAAATTCGGCGGCGGAAATAAAGCAGGCGGATATAAAATATCGTCAGGCTTGCATGGAGTCGGCGTTTCTTGCGTGAATGCACTTTCCGATACGCTTGTTGCCGAAGTCGCTCAAAACGGACATCTTTACAGGCAGGTTTATCATTGCGGTGTGCCCGAAAAGCCTTTAAAGGCAGTAGCTAAGACCGATCTTACGGGAACGACGATAACTTTTCACCCCGATGCAACCGTTTTTGAAACGATTGAATTTAATTACGATACGTTAAAAACTCTTTTGAGGGAGCTTTCGTATCTCAATAAGGGACTGACGCTTACGCTTACGGACAAGCGTGGCGAAAAAGTGCGTTCGGATACTTTCTGTTACGAGGGCGGTGTAGTACACTTTATTCAGGATATAAATAAGGGCAAAGAAGTTCTTTTCCCTAAACCCGTATATTTCGAAGATTCGGAGGGTGACGATAAATTCCTTGAAATCGCAATTCAGTACAACAGCAGTTATACCGAACAGATTTTCCCTTTCTCAAATAATATTCGCCAGCCGGACGGCGGTACCCATCTCGAAGGATTTAAATCGGCTTTAACTAAGGTTATTAACGATGCGGGCAGAAAGCTGAATATTCTTAAAGATAATATGAAGCTGTCGGGTGACGACGTGCGTGAAGGTATAACCGCGGTTGTATCAGTAAAAATCGCTAACGCGCAGTACGAAAGTCAGACAAAAAGCAAACTTTGTTCTACCTACGTAAGAGGTTTCGTTGCAAAGGCGGTTACCGAAAAATTCGGTATGTACCTTGAAGAACATCCTTCCGAAACGCGTGAACTTATTATGCGCTGTCTTACGGCTCAGCGCGCAAGAGAAGCGGCAAGGCTTGCCCGTGAGGAAACGCACAGAAAAGGCGTGCTTGAAAGCACGAAGCTTCCCGGAAAGCTTGCAGATTGCTCCGACAAGCGCCCCGAACTTTGCGAAATTTATATCGTTGAGGGAGACAGTGCAGGCGGTACGGCAAAACAGGGCAGGGACAGACGCTTTCAGGCAATTTTGCCGTTAAGAGGTAAAATACTCAACGTAGAGAAGGTGAGACTCGACCGCGCCCTCAGCAACGAGGAAATCAAAGCAATGATTACGGCTTTCGGTTGCGGAATTCACGAAAATTTCGATGAAAGCAAATTAAGATACGACAGAATTATAATTATGACCGACGCGGACGTTGACGGCTCGCATATAAGGATATTGCTTTTGACGTTCTTCTTCCGCTATATGCGCCCTTTGGTTGAAAACGGACACGTATATGCCGCCCAACCGCCTCTTTACAAGGTTTCGGGCAAAGGAATTCCCGATACTTATCTTTACGACGATAAGGCACTGGAAGATTTCAGGAATACTCATCCGGGCAAATTCGAGTTGCAACGTTATAAAGGTCTCGGTGAAATGAATAAAGAACAGCTGTGGGAAACCACTATGGACCCCGCAAGGCGTACTCTTGTCAGAATTAACGTTGAGGACGCCGTAGAGGCGGATAAATACTTCTCATTGCTGATGGGTGAACAGCCGGAGCTCAGAAGACAGTTCATTGAAGAAAATGCTAAGCTTGTTGAAGAGCTTGACGTATAAGGAGGGATAAGATGGCTAAAAAAGAAACGAGTGCCGAGCTTACCGAAGAGTTTGTCAAAACTCTTGCGATGACTAAATTTTTAGACGTAGAAGTCGATGAAGAACTTAAAAAATCGTTTATAGCCTATGCTATGGCGGTCAACGTGTCGCGTGCAATTCCCGACGTAAGGGACGGCCTTAAACCCGTCCATAGGCGTATTTTGTATTCAATGCACGAATTGGGTTTATATTCAGATAAAGCGTTCCGAAAATGTGCACGTATAGTCGGTGATTGCTTAGGTAAATATCATCCCCACGGCGACAGTTCGGTATACGATGCGCTTGTAAGACTTGCGCAGGATTTCTCGATTAATTTTCCTCTTATCGAAGGACATGGAAACTTCGGCTCGGTGGACGGTGACCCTGCCGCGGCAATGAGATATACGGAAGCAAGGCTTTCAAAGCTTTCTTCCGAAATGCTTCGCGACCTTGATAAGGAAACGGTTGATTTTTATCCGACATTTGACGACACCGGTATGCAACCTACGGTGCTTCCGTCGCGTTTCCCGAATATGCTTGTAAACGGTTCGGACGGTATAGCCGTAGGTATGGCAACCAACATTCCGCCTCATAATTTAGGCGAAGTAATCGACGGCGTCGTAGCAATGATTGACAATCCCGAAATCGACGTGGAAGAGCTTATGCAGTATATTCCCGCGCCTGATTTTCCTACTGGTGCGCTTATTATGGGCAGACAGGGCATCAAGCGCGCGTACAGAACCGGTAAAGGCAGTATAATAATCCGTTCCCGTTGCGAAGTTGAAGAATATAAAAGTGGCAACATAGTCAAAAACCGCATAGTAGTTACTGAAATTCCCTACCAGGTCAACAAGGCAAAGCTTATCGAAAGCATGGCAGATATGGTTAAGGATAAGAAGATAGACGGGATATCCGATATACGCGAAGAGTCCGACAGGGACGGTATGCGCATAGTTATCGAACTTAAAAAAGACGCAAATCCCCAGGTGGTTTTAAATACTCTGTACAAGCATACAAATTTACAGATTTCCGACGGACTTTGCATGCTTGCGCTTGTTGACGGTACTCCCAAAATTCTTAATTTAAGAGAATTTATATATTATTATCTCGAACATCAGAAAGACATAATAATTCGCCGTACTAAGTTCGATTTGAATAAGACGGAGGAAAGAGCTCATATTTTGCGCGGACTCGTTATTGCGCAGGCAAGTATTGACGAGGTGGTAAAGGTTTGTCGTGAGGCTAAGGATAAGACAGACTGCGTTCAGAAGCTTACCGCTAAGTTCGAACTTGACGAAAGACAGGCTAACGCTGTTGCAGAGCTTCGTTTATACAGGCTGTCGCATCTTGAAGTCGATAAGTTAAAGGAAGAACTTAACAGCCTTGAACTTATGATAGCAGACTTTAAAGATATTCTTTCTCATGAAAGCAGAGTACTCGATATTATAAAGAACGACCTTCTGGAAATTAAGCGTAAATATCCTTCCGAAAGAAGGACCGAAATTGCGGTAGATCTAGACGGTGAAATCGTAGACGCTGACCTTATTCCTATTGAGCAGGTTGTAATTTCAATGACGCATACCGGATACGTAAAGAGATTACCCGTTTCCGAATACCACGCACAGAACCGCGGAGGAAAAGGAATAACGGCCCACAAGCCCAAAGAAGAGGACTTTGTTGAAAGAATGTTCGTTTGCTCGTCGCACGACGATATTCTTCTCTTCTCGAATAAGGGCAGGGTGTATCGCATAAAGGCATATGAAATTCCGGAAGCAACCCGCATTGCACGTGGCAGGGCAGTTGTAAATATAGTTCCGATTGCACAGGACGAAAAAATTAATACGCTTATGCCCGTTCAGTCAGATATGCGCGGTACTATAGCATTTGCTACGCGCAACGGACTAATTAAAAAGACCAGATTAAGTGAATTCAACCATATCAATAAAAACGGTAAAATTGCTATAAGACTGAACGAGGGCGACGATTTAATGTCAGTGGTGCTCACAACCGGACACAACGAAATTATGATTGCGTCGCGTTCGGGTAAATGTATCCGATTTGATGAGCGTCATATCCGTACAATGGGCAGAGATACGGCAGGCGTAAAAGCAATGAAGCTTTCAAGTGAAGACTGCCTTGTCGATATGCTCGTCGTAGACGAAAGTAAGGATGTTCTGACCGTCACGTCTAACGGCTACGGTAAGAGGACCGATATCGAAGATTACAGAGTTCAGGGCAGAGCAGGAAAAGGTATTAAGGCAGGTATATTCAACGAAGTAACTGGTTACCTTGTCAATATGAAGCAGGTTACCGATGCAGATGACGTAATGCTTATTTCCGACAACGGAACTATTATCAGAATGCACTGTGACAGCATCTCACATATCGGCAGAAACACCAAAGGTGTAAGGCTTATGCGTCTTAAAAAAGGCGTAGTTGCAACAGTTGCTCTCACCGCAAAAGACGAAGATGAGGCAGCTGAAGCACTTGCCGAAGCCGCGCCTGAAGTCACTGCAGCGCCTCCCGCAATAGAGGAAAATAACGGCGTCGGTGTTGACGAAATAGAAGAATAATAAAAAATAAACCGACGGAATTAATGTTTCGTCGGTTTTAATTTTGAAAATAAAAGCTTCGGCATAAGGGTGTATTTAATAGGGATAGAGTAAAGATGATAATCAGTCATTGCTTTTTTAGTAGGTGTATGCTATAATGAAACTACTATAGTCAGTAATTTAACGGATTAAATATGATAGACAAATACGGAAACAAAAGAAAAATATCATTTAGATATATTTGTTGGTTAGTTGGCTCGGTTATAATGTTTACTGCGTTTTTTTTAGTGTTGGCATTACACTATCGTATTTTTGAAAAATATGAAACCGCTGAAATTATTAAAATAAACGGTATTACCGACCGCAATGTTAAATTTTATTCCGGTAAGCTTGAAATAACGATTATAGTTGACGACGATGAATTTATAACTTATTTTCAAGAGCCGGTTTCAAGTGGCATAACAAGAATAACATTCAGGGTCGGCGATAAAATTCAATATTTAGCCGAAAATCCCGATAAAATTTTCCCCGACCGCATCAAGGGAATAGTTATTCTTTCTTGCGCAGAATTAGTTATTGTAGCTATTTTGATTGGAACTACAATTTACGAGGTGAAAATAGGTTTATAATTTTAAGAATATAAATTGCAATTTATCTTTATATTTTTTTATAAAGTATAGCGCACTATACTTCTCAAGCGAAGATAGTGCGCTATTTCTTTGCCAACAAGGAAATCCATATAACAGATACCTTTATGTCGAAGCTTTAAAATTGTGTTAGTTAGTTTGTGCTTCTTCTTTCTTTTGTTTGTGTCGCCCGGTAGAGGAAGGCAGAATGAAATGCATAAGGTCTGTAATCCAGCCCGATAAGGGGAACGCCGCTTCGATTACGACGACGATTATCAGTATTTTTGCATAGTCCCAATGCAGTGTATCCCAACCGTCATAGAACATATTTCCGAGTACTGGAACCGCATAGCAAACTATGGTAACTGCAAGCACGCTCAGACACAGCACTGCGCGGTATGCGTTCAGCGGTCGGCATATTCTGTATACCATTACCAATCCTGAGAACGTAAGAGCCATCATACACATTGCTTTATAGTGTTGGCCGAATTCCTCGGCATTTGCTACGTTTGTGATATACATAGCCATTACGCATAGCAACATCGTAAGTGCTCCCGCGACGGCCCCGCTCATTACGTGTGTAATAAACTTTCCTTGCACTCGCTCTTTATTGGGTTGAAGCGAAATAAAGAATGAGGGGATAGCAATTACCGTTACTTCTAGAAGCAGAACATTCTTCGGCATAAATATATACGCCTCGCCCATTGCACAGAAGATTATTGCAAGCATTGCAGTAAACAGCGTCTTCATAAGGTACAGCGAGGAGGAGTTTTTGATGTTGTTAATAACCCGTCTGCCCTCGGCAACTACCTTCGGCATATTATTGAAATTATTATCCATAAGCACTATATGGCTTACGTTTCGCGCGGCTTCACTGCCGGATGCAACTGAAATTGCACAGTCAGCTTCTTTCAATGCAAGAATATCGTTTACGCCGTCACCCGTCATTGCTACGGTGTTTCCTTCGGCTTTAATTGCACGCACTAAAATTGCTTTCTGTTCAGGCGTAACTCTTCCGAAAACAGTGTATTTATTCGCAACGTTTTCTACTTCTTTTTCGTTAAGACCTTCAAGCGAAATATATTTTTCCGCATTTTTTATCCCGGCACGTTTAGCAACCTCGCAAACGGTAACCGGATTGTCGCCTGAAATAACTTTTACTTCAACGTCGTTATTATTAAACCAGCCGATTGTTTCGATTGCATCCTCGCGGATATTGTCTGCAATGGAAATTACAGCTACTGGTTTCAAAACGGAGGGGAGCTTATCTCCTACGATTGGCACCGGCGAGAACGCCAAAACAATAACTCTGAGCCCCATCTGAGCATAGCTTTTTACAATCTTTTCAACCTTTGCCGGGTAAGGTTTTAAAACAAACTCCGGGGCTCCCATTACGAACGTGCCTACGTCCTCGAAAGAAGCCGCGGAAAGCTTTATTTTTGACGAGAATGGGATAGTTGCGGTGGGAGTAAGCGCATTGCTTATTCCGAAATGATTATGCAGTGCAATAGAAGTCTGATTATTGTCGTCCAATGCGGCAAGCATACTGCCCATTATATCGTTTAACGAGTATTCGCCAACAGTGTTTAAAATCACACAGTCGTTTACACGCATTCTGCCGTCCGTTATCGTTCCGGTCTTGTCAAGACACAAAACGTTTACTCTTGCAAGCATTTCAAGTGAATACATATCCTGCACGAGGGTTTGGTTTTTTGCAAGTCTTACGATACCCAAAGCCAGTGCAACGCTTGTCAGAAGCAACATTCCAGAAGGTATCATACCGATAACAACCGAACAGGTCCTCTGTATCGCATAATTGATATTAGCCGAGAAAATGAAATCCGTCACGTTGTCTGGGATAGTGGAGGTGTCTGCCTTTGCCACAAAGAACATCCATACTGCTATGGGAAAAATAAGGAAAGAAATCGCTTTGATAATAAGCTTGGTCGAGTTCATAAGCTCTGACTTCGGCTTTTTATATTTCTTTGCTTTTGAGGTCAATTTTTCAAGATAAGTTTCTTTACCTACTTTGTCAACTCTGAATTTGCCGTTTCCGCTTGAAATAAAGCTTCCTGCATAAAGCGTGTCACCGATATTTTTCTTTATAGAAATCGATTCGCCCGTCAAAAGACTTTCATTAACTTCAACCGAACCTTCCGCAAGGATACAATCGGCAGGAACCTGATTTCCGAGTTCGAGTATAATAACGTCATCCATAACTATTTCGGTAACGGGAACTTCAACTGTTTCACCGTCGCGAATGACTTTTACGGAATTTGAAGCCAAAATCGATAGTTTATCGATAGAAAGCTTTGAACGAATTTCCTGTATTATACCTATCCCGATATTTGCAAGAGTTATAAAAATTACGAGATAATTCGTTATGCCTTTAGTTCCTGAAATAAAAAGCGCGATACTTGCAATTAGACATAACAAGTTAAAAAACGTAAAAATATTGCCTATAAAAATGCTTGCATACGAACGGGAATACTTTTTATTAGTATCGTTGAACAGAAACTGTGTAAACCTTGTCTGGACCTGCTCGGAAGTAAGTCCTTTATTAAGTCTCGGTGAAAATCTGTCAACGTTGGTTGAAACAGCCTTCTTGGGGTGCTTTTTAAAGTATTTGATAATCTTTGCTTTGTCGAACACTTCTTCGCCGGATGCCGGATCGACAGTAGGCGTTTCAATAACGGCACTTTCGGCAGTTACCGCCGTTTCTTCTTCTGCGCGTGTAGAAGTTTTCTTTGAAACTTTGCTTTTTTTTGCAGTGACGGGTTCCCTTACAACAGGTTCTGTCTTTGCGGTTTCACTAGTGTCTTTCAAGTCTTTATTGTCTTTACTGTTCGATTTAAAAACAATTTTACTCATAGAAATACCAACTTTTAAAATTATTACGGATAACATTATAGCACATATATAAATTTTTTTCAAGATAATAAAGCTATTTAATTGCAAATACTGCAAAATTGCAGTATAATTTCAATACACATTTTGGAGGAATTGCTAATGATTGACATTAATCTTATCCGCGAAAATCCCGAACTTGTTAAAGCCAATATTCGGAAGAAATTTCAGGATAAAAAAATTCCGCTCGTAGACGAAATAATCGAGCTTGATAAAAAGAAACGCGCACTTCAATCAGAGGGGGATAATCTCCGGGCTCAGCGTAACACGCTTGCTAAAAATATAGGCGCACTTATGCGCGAGGGCAAAAAAGATGAAGCAGAGGAAGCAAAGCGCATTTCCAAAGAAAATAATGATCGCATTGCACAAATAGAGGCGGATACTGCGGAAATTGAAGCAAAGCTCAAAACTGCAATGATGTCAATTCCGAATATAATTGCGGACGACGTTCCTCTCGGCAAGGACGACAGTTTTAACGTTCAGGGCAAGGTGTTTTTGGAGGCAAAAGAAAAGCCTTTTGACGTGCCTTATCACCTTGATATTTTAGAAAGCTTGGGCGGTATCGATCTTGACTCTGCAAGGCGCACCAGCGGTAACGGATTCTATTATCTTACGGGTGATATAGCGCGCCTTCATTCAGCTGTTCTGAACTATGCACGCGATTTTATGATAAATAAGGGTTTCACCTATTGCATACCGCCTTTTATGATAAGAAGTGACGTGGTTTCCGGCGTTATGAGCTTTGAAGAAATGGAAGGAATGATGTATAAGATAGAGGGCGAAGATTTGTATCTTATCGGTACAAGCGAGCATTCTATGATAGGCAGATTCATGGGTACTGTGCTTGAGGAGAAATCCCTTCCGCAGACGCTTACGTCGTATTCGCCCTGTTTCAGAAAGGAAAAGGGTGCGCATGGTATCGAGGAGAGGGGCATTTACCGCATACATCAGTTCGAGAAGCAGGAAATGATAGTAATCTGCAAGCCCGAAGAGAGCGACGGGTGGTATGAAAAAATGTGGAACTACACCGTTGAACTGTTTGTGTCAATGGAAATTCCCGTGCGCCAGCTTATATGCTGTTCGGGGGATCTGGCGGATTTGAAATACAAGAGTTGCGATATTGAAGCGTGGAGTCCCCGTCAGAAAAAATATTTCGAAGTGGGAAGCTGTTCAAACCTGACCGACGCGCAGGCGAGGAGACTCGGCATAAGATATAAAAATTCTAAGACAGGCAAAAACGAATTTGCCCATACGTTAAACAATACCGTAGTTGCTCCTCCCAGAATGCTTATCGCGTTCCTTGAAAACCACTTGCAGGCCGACGGCACCGTATATATTCCGGAAGTGTTAAGGAAATATATGGGTGGTAAATCAAAGATAGAACTTAAAAAATAAAATTTATACCCGTCAGTATTTACTGGCGGGTATGATTTCTATTTCAATTGAAGTGCTTTTTTGAATTTTTTAGCTGTAAACCGCGAAATTTTGAATCTTTTTTTTCTCAGTTTTTCAAGCTTTGCATATGTAAAATTTTTTTCAAGTGCAAGATATAAAACAATTTCGCTTTTAAGTCTGCTGTCGAATGCAACAAGCGAATCTCTTTCCATTTTATCCTCACTTATAGCAATCATTGCGTAAAGGTAATACTGTATCAGCCTTGCGCATAATGCGTTAAGAGTATGGGAGTAAATATCCTTAGAGAGTTTAGCCTTTGTTTCTCCGAAAGCTTCAGCGGAAATCATTATTCCCGAAAAATTCGCATCTGAAAACGCAAACTCTGTTGAAGTAAAGGCGAAAGGTGCATAATCAGATTTCAAAATTGTTTTACAGTTCAAAACGGAAAGAATAAAGCAAGAAAAAATATCGGCACAGTCTTTAACGCAATTTCTGATGACGGAGGTTTTTATTGCTGTTCCACCCATAAAGTAAACCATATCCGTTGAATTCTTGTCAAGGATATTCAAAAGGGAATTAATATTGCCGAACATAAACTTTTTTTCAAGCAGTACGGTATACTTGCCGTTTGCATTTTTAATTGCCCGCGAAATAAATTCTTTTTCTGTTTCGTTTTCTTCAGAATGTATAAGTTCTATACCATCGTAAAGTGTGGAAACGTGTTTTTCTCCGATGTTGCAACTTACGACAATACTCAGCAAATTTTTCATAAAAAAATTATAATATAAATTTTTTTATTTGTCAAGAGCGCGACCCGTATCTTTAACTTGATATTTAGCGCTAAATATGTTATAATTTATGAAAATATGAATTTTGTGTTTTTTGATATAGAATGTGCCAGCGTAAATAAAACTACCGCTAAAATTTGTGCATTCGGTTACGTAGTATGCGACGAAAAATTTAATATAATTAAAAAAGAAGATATCCTTATCAATCCGCGCGGTGGATTTCACCTTACCGGACGGAACGGGCAGAAGGGATTGGTTTTACCGTATTCGTATGCGGAGTTCAAAAATTACCCACCGTTTAAGCAGTCTTATAATTTTATTAAATCGCTTTTAGAGGATAGAAATAATATCGTTTTAGGGCATTCCATTTTAAACGACGTAAAATATTTGAATTTGGAAACGCGCCGTTTTCATCTTCCTTCGTTTGACTTTCAGTTCCTTGACAGTCAGCTTATGTTTATGAGTTATTCCGGTGATTTTTCGCATCAGTCGGGGCTTGAAAGTATTGCAGTCAGTTTGGGTGTTGAATTTACTCCTCATCGCGCAGTAGACGACGCCTATGCCACTATGCGCGTGGTAGAAGCAATTTGCAAGGCCGAAAACAGTACACTTGACGAGCTTATAAAACTATACGGTCTGACAAGAGGGAGAATTAAAAATTACAACATTTATTCTCCGTCGTCGGCGGGAGTTAAAACGTATCATAGAAAAATAGCGGAAGAAAAGCGCGAGCGCTCTAAAAAACGCATTGAATTTTTTAACTACGTTATGCATAAAAGAATTAAGCGTAACGCCAAATTCAGCAATAAAATATTTTCGTTTTCGCGCGAAATCGAGGATAACGTTCAGCTTGCGAAACAGCTTTGTGACGAAATTTATGAAAACGGCGGAAGTTATTCTCATCATTTAAACGGCGTTGATTTTTACGTTTGCAATTCAGACGACAACTCTCAGCGTACAGCCAACGCCAAAAATGCGCAAAAAATCTCCGTTACCGATATTGAGGGTTTGAGGAAATTATTTAATGAAGCTTCCCGCTGAGTTTTTATTGAGGATGCAAAGGGAACTGGGTGACGGTTTTTTCGATTTTTGCAAAAGCTATGACTGCCCGCCCGAGCGCGGGATAAGGGTGAATACCCTTAAAATATCCGTTGAAGAATTTAAACGAATATCGCCGTTCTTGCTCGAACCGGTAGAGTGGGAGAAGAACGGCTTTTACGTGCCCTGTGCCGGCTTGGGGAAAACCGTATACCATGCGCAGGGGCTTTATTACGTGCAGGAGCCTTCGGCAATGTGCGTCGCTCCCAAACTTGAAGTTAAAGGCGGAGAAAGGGTACTTGATCTATGCTCGGCCCCCGGCGGGAAAGGCAGTCAGCTTGCTCAGAAAATGAACGGTACGGGAATAATTTTTTTGAACGAAATTAATTTTTCCCGCGCAAAAATTCTGTCGTCAAACGTTGAGCGGTTGGGAATTAAAAACGCCGTCGTTACGTGCGCTCCGCCAGAAAAGCTTGCGCAGGAATACAATGAGTACTTCGACAAAATTCTTGTTGATGCGCCGTGTTCCGGTGAGGGAATGTTTAAAAAGGAAGAGTCGGCAATTCCCGAATGGAGCCTTGAAAACATAAAAAAATGTGCCGAAAGACAGGCAAATATTCTCGACAATGCGTATTCTATGCTTTGCGGTGGCGGAAGAATGGTTTATTCAACCTGCACGTTTGCACCTGAAGAGGATGAATTGCAGATAGAAAAGTTTATTTCCCGGCACGACTGCCGTCTTTTGGAAATGCAAAAGCTTTATCCGCATAAAATACGCGGAGAGGGGCATTTTTACGCCGTAATCGAAAAGCTGAGCGGGGGCAGGCGAGATTTAAAACGGGTTTCACCCGTCAGTGATAAAAGATTGAACTTCTACCGCGAATGGGAAAAGCAAAACCTTAAAATAAACTTTGACAACCTTTGCTTTGTCGGCGGTACGCTGTATTCACTGCCGTATGAAATGCCCGAAACGAGTATTCAGACTTTGCGTGCCGGAGTGCGATTGGCGGAAGTAGCGTCAAGAGTTGAACCGTCGCACTCGTTGGCTATGTGTCTTAAAGCGGAAGAAACAGACTGTGTCGAGGTGGACGTAGATACGGCGTTAAATTTTCTTCGTGGAATGACGTTCGGCTGTGATGAAAGATTAAAAGGCTATAAATTGGTAACGTTCGAAAATCGGCCACTCGGCTGGTGCAAATGTAGTGGCGGTGTCGCAAAAAATCATTTGCCTAAGGGGTTGCGGATATAATCTCACTAAGTATATAAGAGCTGTATTCTGGCTTAAAGCATAAAAAAATAGCAGTTTTTCAACTGCTATTTTTTTGTTTTAGTTATTCGCTTTCCCCGTCGTCTTTTGAAGTTTCTTCTCCTGCGGAGGTATCTTCTTCGGAATAAGAAGTATCGGTTGATTCGGGTTCGTTGCCTACGGCCTCATCGACTGATTCTTCCCCGGCGGGAGTTTCTTCTGTTTTTTCAGAATCAACGTCAGCATCGGTTTTTGTTTCGATTGCATCAACTTCTACGATTTCTTCATTCTTCAAGTGAAGCTTTCTTTTATAGCGGTTAGTCTTTCTCTGGTCGTAGTTGTTTTTGCTTGTAACTTTATTGCGTCTCGCTTTTTTGAGTGCATCTTTAAGGAATATTGCAATTATAGCAAATATAAGCGCAATTACGAGAACGATGGAGGAAGCAAGAAGCCATATCGAGCCGTCCGACGAGCTGTCGGGCTTAGGATCGGGATTAGGTTCGGGATCTGCGGGGTTATTGAGCGTTATCGATTTATCTATCTCAGAGTAGTCGGCAAATATCGTATAAGAGTTTCTGTTTTTCACTTGCAGGTACACGAGCGTTTCCGTCTGATCGGATACCGAATAATCGTAACCGGTTGCACCGTCGCTTGCAACGTCCTTATTGAACGGCTTGTAGTCGGCAGAATCGTATAAGCTGTATGTGTAGTAGTGCGCTTTATAGCTATCGTCGATATTTATGCCGTTTTCTATGGCAAGCTTTTCCCAGTCTCTGATGTTCATATCTGACGTTTCGATATTGTCGAGTGCGCCTTCTTTTTCCGCCAGCTGCTGTTTATAAGAATAGATTATTCTATCTTCGTATAATTCTTTCCATTCTGCATCTGAGCTTGAAGTGTAGTTGTAATCAAATATAACCGTTCCGCCTTCATTATTGCCTGTGGTTATCATTTCTTCGCGCTTACCGCTCCAAAGTTCAAGACGGTACGATTTAGCTTCGCTTCCGGCACGAATTACGAAAGATACGTTTACCCACTGGGGGACGCCGTTTTCGAGGTGATCGTTTCCGACTACTTCAACCATATAGGCTTCTTTGTAATCTTCTACGGTTTTTACGATTTCGCCGTCTTCCGTCTTTTGATCAACGGTATATCTTGCGTACTGTACGTCGAACGGATGAACGGTTTCGCTTTGCGTTTTTCCTTCGACTATATAGTGGTAAGCACCGTCGGTGAAATGGTAAACCTTAGTTCCGTCGCCCGTTACGAGGTAGTGGTTGGCTTCCTTGCGGTTTTCACCTGTGCCGTCGTAGTATTTTACACCGTCGACAAGCTGGTCGATGTTGAATTCATTGCCCTCTTCGTCGTAATAAGTCATATTTTCAATATAATATAACTTTTTATAGTTCCAGGTGTTGGCAAACAGTTTACCGCTTTCATCTTCGTAAAGTCCGTCGCTACGGAGCGAGTATAAAATGTTGGGTTGTTTTTTGCCGTCGGAAGCAGGCTTGTCTTTAAGCACGTTGCCGTCGATATCATAGTAGAAGGAGTAGGAGGGGGCATCGAACGTAAGCACGTTCTTTCCTGCCGATGTATCTACGAGATATACGTATGCAATTGCGCCTTTGCTTACTTTGACCCTGACGCTTACGGTTTTATAGTCATCGGATACCTGTGTTTCTTCACCGATATATCCGAAGTTCATTACGGTTTTTAAGTCGTAATACGTTTCTTTTTCATCGAATTTTGTACCTTCGGCTAATTTATATCCGTCCCCGTCTTTAATGTAATAAGTTGTATACGTATCTTCTGTCGCACCCATCGTTTCAGTATAAATTTCTTTCTTTACATTGGTTATGATAAGGGGCTGAACAGACTGTGTTCCGAAAACTGTATTCCAGGCGTCCGTAGCCGAAAGCCCGCTTGCATTGAAGTTATTAAGCAAAGAGTTATACCACCAAGCTTTTGAGTATTCACTCTTAGTACTGCTGTCTTCCGGAATAAAATGTTCTTTGTTTATAAGTCCCGCAAATTTCTTGCCGTCGTATTCGTTATTTTTGGTATCGTCAAAGGGATTTGATACGAAGCCGTTATTAACTATTGCAGAGCTTCCGCCGTTTACGCCGTTATAGTTTGCAGGAATAACCATATCGGTTTTTATTTGGGGCGCTTCGTTTCCCGATGCCTCGTCAAAAACGTTGCCGCTCTTTTTGGCTTCTTCGGAAATGGTGAGTGAGGCAATGTTATCACCGCTTCCCGTATACGAGAATATTTTCTCGTTTACGTTGAGTGCCTGCATATTTGCAAGCGCAACCCAACCGTTTTTATACGAACGGACGTCGGTATCTTTAATAGTGGTATTTCCGAAGCTGAATTTTACCGTAAAAGTCTGCTCGCTTTCCAGTTCGTTATGCACGAAGAAGAAGCACTGAACCCAGCCGTTGAATATATCTATTTCGTTTTCTTCGTTACCGATATTCGTCGCAGTACCTGTTGTGTCAAGGCTGAAACTCGACGTGTTCTCGTCGTTATCTTTTTGAGTAATGGAAACGGTAGCGGCAGTGCTTCCTTCCATATCAGAGGTCTTTACCCAGAATGAAACTATCTGATAACCTTCTTTCGGTACTTTCAGCTCAAAGGAGGTGGTGTATGCCGCACCGTAAGCCGACAGCATAACAAGCATATTGTTATTATAGCTTACGTCGTTCTTGGGCAGATCAATGGCACTGTTCAATGCATTGTTAAGCTTTTCGTAGTAGTCCGTTTCGTTTGCCTTAAATTCGTGGTCTGAATTGACAAGCGCAAGTAGATCGTCGCTTGTCGTAAGGGGAGACTTGAAAGGTAAACGACCGCTCGTTTGATTGTCAAGGTTTACGCTGGCATCGGTAAATCCGATAAGGTCGCCTTCGTATTTTAAATTCGAGGATACGTAATGATTGTCGTCAATAGTATATCCCGTTTTAAGTCCTCCGAACGTAACGGGAGCGTAGGTGTTTATGTTATTGTCGCCGTATTCGAGGTTTTCTGAAGCAAGGTCGATGCGGTATTGGAAGTTTTCCGAGTAGCGGGGGTCTTTTTCTTCTATTCCTTCTCCGAGACCTTCGTTTCTCAGTAAGCTGTCCGCTTTGAAAATTTTCTCGCTTGCGTCGGTTGAAAGGTTGCAGGTTACAAGATTATCCTTATCGGCATCCTGATAACTTTTGCTGTCGTCCAAAGAAGCGTATTTTGTTACGGTAACGTCATCGAAGAATGCGTAGCCCTCCGTAAGGTAATTTGTTTCGCCTAGACCGAGTTCAAGTTTGATTTTGCTTGAAGCAAAGTCACAGGCATTAACGTATACGGTATACTGTATCCAGCCGTTATACTTATCTTCAGCGACGGCATCTCTGTTTTCGTAATATCCCGTTCCGAGAAGTTTTTCCGTATTTATGCACGAAACCGTAAATTTATCTATTGTAGAGCTTCCCACTGTTTGTGATACGGAAATATTCGCGCCTCTGTCCTGATTAACGTTTTTGCCCTGACTGAAAAGAAGGTAAGAGGTTTTTACCCATACCGAAATTTCAGCGGCGGTGTTTGCAGGGAGTTCGATTTCAACTGAAGAATAGTTCTGTGCTATTCCGTTGTGCGAGGAAGCGTAGTTATGCAACATAAGCACGTTTGAAATCGGCTTGGAATACTCGTTTTTATCCTTATTGTATTCAAGGAAATATTCACCTTTTTCGTTTTCGTAAACCCTGTCGCCGTTACCGCCGTCAGTGTAAAGAAGTCCGTCGCTTTCATTCTTTTTAACGTTATACCGCGTACCGGGGTTTGCGATTATCGCTTTCGGATCGGTTTCGTCGCCGTCGGGGTCATCGTTATCAGTATCGGTATCGTCTTCATCCTCTTCTTTCAGGGCCTTGTACTGATCCTGATAAAGAATATCGGAAGATTTCATTCCGTTATAATCGACGTAATCGCTGAGATAACTTGAAGAAGAGGAGTCAAGACTGTTATTGTAGTCGAGAACAGATGCAAGGTTGTCCGCTTCCATTTTAGCCCAAGCCGTATCCGAGGTGCTTATAATTCCGGACATAGCACTGGAACTGGTTCCGCCGTGCGTCCAGTTTTCAGGAGTTTTAATTAGGTATTCCGGCTCGTTGCCGTCCTTTTTCTTTTCCGGTATGTTAAAAAACTCGAAATTACCGTTTTTAAGAAGCTGAGTGTCTTCCTTGCTCGTGGTCTTGTCCTTTTCATCGTCGTCAGAACTGTTGTTGTCGCACGCGGAAGCAATTCCCGAGAACGCAAAAGCGGTTGCGCAGGTGAATGCAAGGAAAACGTATTTCAATCTTCTTTTTTTGTAGCTGTGTTTTGACATTTTTTGCAATATCCTTAATTAAAATTGTACTTTACTATTTTAATATAAATACTGACTTTAAGCAAGTATTTATCGCGTTGAACGAGCATTTTTTTTAATTTTTTTGTTTTAATTGCAAATAATACTTATATTATAATGAAAATAAAGCGCAATTTAGTAAAAAGGATAACTGCGGGCGTGTTTACGGGTGCGGTGAACGGTATATTCGGGGGCGGAGGAGGTATGGTTGCGGTGCCTTTGCTTTCCGGAATGCTTGGTTATGAGGACAAGCAGTCGCACGCAACGGCGATATTCGTCATTGCACCGGTTTGCCTTGCAAGTGCGGTTATATATATAATCAACGGTTATGCGGTTGCGGACGTAATAATACCCGCATCCATAGGAACGGTTGCGGGCGGTTTTCTCGGTGCGTTTTTTCTTTCCAGATTTTCGTCGAAAGCGGTCAATTATATTTTTCTTGCAATAATGTTAATCGCGGGAATAAGGATGATATTTTGAGTTTTATTCTGTATTTACTGGCGGGTTTCTTTTCAGGGCTTCTCGGCGGAATGGGTATGGGTGGAGGCACGATTTTAATTCCTGCTCTTACGATAATTTTCGGTATCGAACAGCACGTTGCGCAGGCAACTAATCTTATTGCTTTCCTGCCTATGGCTCTTTTTACGCTTAATATGCACAGAAAAAACGGACTTTTAAGGACTGAAGGACTGTCTTTAATAGTAATTCCCGCTCTATTAACGTCAATTGCCGCGGGGTTCGCTGCATCGCTTCTTCCGTCGTTCGTTTTAAGAAAGTTTTTCGGCGCGTTTTTAGTGATGCTTTCCGTCAGATTGTTTATGCAGACGGTCAATTCTTCGAGATAAGTCTTTTAAGCGGTCTGAAAGTGAACATTTCAAGGCAGTAAAGGAATACGGTGCAGAATCCCGTACAGGCAATTCCGCATATTACGATTTGCCATACGGCGGAAACGTAATTTGAAATTATTCCGTCCAGAAGCATACCGAAAACACACGCCGAAACGGTTCCTATCAGCGAATGAAGCATATATTTTATATATTTTAAGTTTCCGCAGACCTTTTTAAGCAGAATAAGGTTTAAAGTTCCCGTTATTATATAGTTCAATGCTAGGCCTATCATATAAGAGTACACGCCGACGAACTTGGTGAGAATAACTATGCTTAGTATCATTGCCGTTGCGCCGAGTAAAAAGTGTATCAGCGTGCGCTTTTCGCGGTTCATAGAGTTTAAAACCGTAGTAGTAATCATCGTTATGCACATAGGGAAAAGGATAAACGAACATCTCTGCACGATTTCTCCGCTCATTGCGTTGGAATAAAGGAAACCGCCGATTTCGTCACCGAGCACGAAAAGTATGGGAATAAGCAGGCTGGCTATAAATATTGAAGCTTTCAGTGATTTTTCCACGTCGAATTTAACCTGTTCCGTTTTATGTCTGTAAAAATTTTCGGAAAGCTCGGGTGCAACTACAACGGAAATCGAGCCGATAAGAGAAGACGGAATAAACAGAATAGGCAGACTCATTCCTATCGCAACGCCGTATAAGCTTATCGCTTCCGAATTATCGAGTCCGTAAGATTTCATTAAAAGAAGAGGTAAAAGCACCGCAACTGCGGAGTTTAACAGCGAGGTGGAGGTGCGCATAGCCGTAATAGGCGTAGACGCCGAAAATAGCGGTTTAAGCTGTCTTTTGGGGTTTACGAATTTGCCGCCTTTATGGAAGTACCAGAACAGTGAAACGCAGAATGAAAACACGTAAGAAACGGCAACCGCAATCGTTGCCCTGCGTGCGCCTAGTACAGGGTCTGTTACGCCGTAAACCAGTATGCATCCCAGAATTACCATTACTGCGTCCTCTAATAGCTCTATAACGCTGTAAGGTACGAATTGCTTATTTCCCCAGAAAGACCCGCGCATAACGGCGTAAACGGATGTAAGAATCAGTCCCGGCAGAAGTAAAAGGAAAATATCCTTGCATCTGTCGTCCGAAAACAGGAATCCGAGTGCGTTCCGGCCGAAAAACAGCAGTATTGCAATGGGGATGGTGAATATCAGCGTGCCTACTACGCCGGCGGTAACGGCAGAATGCTTTCCTTGCACGTCGTTTACAGCGTTATTTTTTGCTATAAGGCGGGAAACGGTTATAGGAATTCCGCTTGAAGCCATGGTAAGAAATACCGCAAAAACCGACAGACAAATCTGATAAATTCCGATACCCTCCGCTCCGATTACTCTGGAAAGTACCACCCGATAGAAAAAGCTCATAGTTTTTTCAATTGTTGAAAATACGGTCACAAATGCCGCTGATTTGTAGATATTTTGCTTCATTACTATATTATTCTACAAATTTCTCGCTCCGTTTATGAACGTATTTTTATTTGCCTGCGTATAATAATATAAAATGTTTACGCTGATTACAGACAGAAGCAGATATTTTAAAATTAAGCGGGGGCAGAGTTCGGGAGAGGTCGAAGCCGTTCTAAACACTCCGGTGTGCGGAAACGCGTTTGCCGGCAGAGTTATAAAGGTGTCGGACGAATGTCTCGTAAGAATTAGCGCCGACGTAGGCGATAATTATCGCACTATTGCCGCCAGATACGGCGTTGCCGAACCGCTTTTAAAGGAAATAAACGGTGCAAGAGCCGTTTATCCGACCTGCAAAATATTCGTGCCGAAAAAGTAAAGCGCGCATTTAACTCGCGGAGTTAGCGTGACATATAATATATTAAAAAGAAACAACGGAGGTCAAAATGTCATTCTTTTCAAATTTTCAATCGGATAAATGTCCCGGCACAATCAGCGGTAATCCATTAAACGGACTGTGTGAAAAGGTGTGCATTCAGGCACAGAAAATCTTTGATGCCTGCATTAAGCAGATTCAGATAGAAAATTATACCTTAACGCTCACCGACGGTGTTCCCGGCGACCCTACATACCCTTTAACCTTTATAAGCGCAAGGTCAACCCAGTCTACGGGCGTAATAACCAATCTTAGCGTTGAAAGACTTGCCGATAAACCCGGGTGCGCAAGAGTACAGGCGACAATTACTATTCCTGTTGAAGTTGCTTATACCGATGCAAACGGAACGGAGGGAGTAGCAAATGCGACAATTACGGTAACACAGGACGTACTGCTGTTTGTTCCCGCACCCTCGATTATGCCTTATAAAATAACGGCGGAAGTCAGTGCGGTATGTGCGGAAGGAACGTTTAATTCCGATACCGGTACTTTTTCCGTCAACGTATGTTTAACTACTATTTTAAAGGTTGCAATAGACGTCGAAATTCTCGTTCCCAGCTACGGCTATTGTGCAATACCTCCCGCACAGGATTACTCTCAGGAAGTGTGTGCAGGGTTCTTTGAATTACCTTTATATCCGCAGGGCAAAACTTGCTCCAAACAATAATTATCTCTTCAAATTAAAAAGGCGGAGCCAAGCGCTTCGCCTTTAAAATTGGCTTTAAAATGCCTAATTATTCTAAATTTCAGCTTAAAAGAGGTATTATGCGTGACATAATCGGCTAAATTTATTGAATTTAGGATCAAAATATACTTTAATAACCGATAAAAATATGTTATAATAGCCATATGCAAATATTTTCCATAAGCGATTTACACCTTTCGGGTAAGACCGATAAGCCTATGAACGTTTTTGGTTCAGGCTGGGAAAATCATTTTGAAAAAATAAAAAAAGACTGGCAAGACAAGATTTCACAGGAAGATATCGTGCTTATCTGCGGTGATATAAGCTGGGGCAACATACTCGAAGAAGGACTGTACGATTTAAATTCGTTGAAGGATCTAAAAGGTAAAAAAGTCTTTATACGCGGTAATCACGACTACTGGTGGAACGGTATTACCAAGCTTAGACGGAACGCGCCTGACGATACTTTTTATTTTTTGCAAAATGACTGCGTAAAATTTGAAAACGTCATAATTTGCGGTTCGCGCGGATGGACTTGTCCGGGAAGTTCCGACTATACCGACCACGATGAAAAGCTGTATCTTCGGGAGGCCGAGCGGTTTAAGCTTTGCTTTAAAGAGGTTGAAAAGATGCGTGCGGATAGTGACAGGGTAATCGTTATGATACATTATCCTCCGTTCGGAGTAAAGTTGCAGGAAACACTTTTTACTAAGTTATTTGCCCGAGAGGGTGTAGAAAAAGTTGTATTCGGGCACGTTCACGGTGAAAATTATTTTCCGTTCCGTACGGTTAAAGACGGCGTGGAGTATATTCTGACTTCCTGCGACAAAGTTAATTTTTCGCTTCAAAAAATATTGTAATTTTATAGCCCGACACAACGTGCGTCGGGCTTATTTTAAAAACTTTTAAATACGTAGTTTTGACTTTTAAAATATTTAATGATGTTTTTTAAAGCTTTGGCGGTGGTTGTTTTTGTTGTTGAATCGTGCGCAAGAAGTACTACTTTGTCCCGCCCTTTTGCAGTGTCTATTGTACTTTTATAGAGAATTTCTGGCGGAGCCGAATAGTATTCCGCGTCGCGTGTGGAAGCGTTCCAGTCCACATATTTCAATCCGCAGTCTTTAACTGCCGAAATCAGCTTGTCGCTCAATCCGTAGCTCCCTCCCGGGAAGCGGTAAATATCGGAATAACTTCCGGTTACGCTTTTTATCACTTCGTTGCACTTATTTATATCTTTTAAAAGACTTTCCCGGGACGAATATATTTCGCTGTATTTATGCGAATAGGAATGAACCGCAACTGTGTGACCTTCTTCAAATTCTCTTTCTAAAAGATATTTCCTGTTTTCGGCACTCGTTCCAACGATAAAAAACGTCGCTTTCACATTTTCTTCTTTTAAAATATCTAAAATTTTCGGCGTAACCCTATCACTCGGACCGTCGTCAAACGTCAGATATATTGTTTTTTCAGTGCTTGCTTCCGCAAAAGAAGCGTTTTTCTTGAAAAACTGACTGCACATTACCAAAATCAGCGCAAAAGCCAGAAGGATTGCACAATAAGCGTGATAGTTTCTGTTCATATCGTTATAATGTGCAAATTTTTGGAATTTACTGCCTTTTTTTAAATTTAATTAATCTGCACATTAATTATTGCGTCGGCAAGCGCAATCTGAATATAACGCATATTTTTTGAAAATAAATATCCTCTTATATTTTCGCAATCTGATATAATGTTTTTAATGCTTTCGGTGAAGCAATTGTTTTCATTATTTTTCAAAAGCCCTTTTAATGAATCAGTAATGGACGAAAGTACGCTTTTGGCATTGCTTTGCGATAAATTGCCGGTATCAAGTCCGTTTGCACATTCGTAGGCAATGGAAGAGAGCGAGTTAAGTGTATTCAAATTTCCGAGGAACAATTCTTTGTTGTTCTTCGTATTATTATTCAAATTATATTCACTCGTTTCGATTTGCAAAACGGAACACTCCAAATCACGATTTTTTAGGTTCGTGCAAACCGAATCGGCTTCATCACGGGTGTAATAGCAGGATATAGTAACGTAATAGTTTCCGTTATGTTCAAGAATATAGCCTGCTCCGCCGTAGCTAGACACTGTATCTGACAGTGAACCGGCTGAAATCACATTATCAATATTGCGGTAGCAAACGAAATAATATGTTTCTTCAAAAATTAGATTTTCACCCGTACACGATTTTGCGTAAAAGCAGATAATTACCGTTACAAGCACTATTACGCCAAGTACGGAAATCATTTGAAAATTATGTCTATTTTTAAACATATTATATGATATTTTAAAACGCATAGAAATATTTAATATTGACCGCAAAATTGCTTGCAAATTCTCAAAATTTTGTTATAATTATTATAATTGCTATTGTGGCTCAGCTGGCCCAGGCTGATTCGTTTTAAAGTAGCAAGCAATTAAAAGAAAAGTAAAATACGTGCTACTGTGGCTTGGCTGGACCCAGCTGATTCGTTTAAAGTGGCAAACAATAAAAAGAAAAGTAAAATACGTGCTACTGTGGCTTGGCTGGACCCAGCTGATTCGTT
>CAMUNT010000001.1 GCA_947090365.1 uncultured Clostridia bacterium | reverse complement strand
CAAGCCTACGCACCCTCCGCCTACGGGGCGTTTTTTATAAGAACAATCGGCGTTGTTAATTGCAAAATTGATATTTTTCTTCTTTCTATATCTGCGTTCGGGATAGAAAGCTAGATATATTAAGTAGGCTATAAACAAAAGTAACTGGTAAACGATAAAGAAAACTATTGCAAACGCGACGCGGTACGCCATATTGACAAGCGTAAGCACGTAAGCGCTGTTTGCATTTATAAGAATGCCGAACTCACCCCAGTCGGCAACGTAAGTGCTTGCGTATTCTAAAAATACTTCGCGTATCGTTTCGCATTCCTGACTTACACCAAGCTGATTTTGCAGTCCTCCCGCACCCATAAATACGTTTACGAAATCAAGCAAAAGTTTATCCACAGCGGCACTGTTCACGCAGAAGAAATATACTCCTAAGCACAGTCCGCCCGTAATTATTGCGTGAAGCAAAAGAATAAGACTTTTTCTGAGTCCCCTGTGTATGCCGATGAGGGTCGACAGAACTACGGCAATGAGAAAAACGATCGTCGGAAGCCACGCAATGGCGAATTTTATTAATCCGTCCAAGTCATTGTCAATGAAATAATATGTAAGACGGGCACAAACAAAGGCGATTGACAGCGCCAGCGTAATGCCCATTGCCCTTACGCCGTGCTTTGCGCCCTTGAAAACTCCGAGACAAAGCGAGGCAAAAACGGCAACCGCTACCACTGAAATCTGCCAATGCTCTATTATTAAGTTGATTACGTTTGCAACAGGCAAAAATACCGTCATCGGTTTTTACCTCCTTTAAAAATTTTCGAAAATCAATTGTTGTATATGCCTGCCAGAAACAAACTGTAATCAGCTACGGTAGAATAATCAAAAACGAGCGAAGTTAAAGTAATTCCTTTAAGAGCGTTGAAAATATCTAAAAGCTTTGCCTCAGGGTCGTTGTAATAGACCACCCTGTCAAATCTGAGAACTTTGATATTATCAGTACCGTCAAAACATTTTCGGCTGAGCCAAGCCGTATCTACCGAAAAAGTTGAAAGGCTTGAACAGTTTTTAAACGCCCCTTCCATTACGGTTATTTTCCCGCACTCCGAAGAGCCGATAACCTCTGTAAGTGCCGAACAGTTTTTAAACGCGCCCGTTTCGATTACGAGAGCACCGGTAGTAAACTCCACGCGTTTAACGCCCGAGCTTTTAAATGCGCCTTCCGCAATCGTACTGACAGAATAATTGCCAAGCTTATAAGGGACCGTCATTTCCTCCTCTGTACCGCCGTAGTTTAAAATCGTAACGTAGCCCGGAGAGTTCTCTCTTACTACGAAATCGTCAATTACAAATGCACCTGTGACGCCTTTGAAATAGAACGTTGAACCAATTATGAGGCCGATAAACAGCACTGCTAAAATAACGTTGAAAACCGCAGGGAACACCGCTTTGTTTCTGCGGAAAATATTGCGGATATTAAATCCCGTCTGGCTTTGTTTTTTCTTTTTAGTCTTTTCTTTGGTTTTCTTCTTTAGCTCCGTTACGGGCGCGGTATCAGAAGCTTTTTTGTTTTCCGCGTACTCGTCAAAACGGTACGAATTATCCGAAAACTCACCGTTTTTCCACAGCACTCTGTCAAACTTTGCCGACTCTAACTTAATTTCAAGACTTTGGCACTCGAAATTGACTTTGAGCTTAGCGCCAGGGACGAACAAATCGTTTGCTTCGGCAACGAAACCGCTGTGGGAAACTACAGACTTTTCAATAAGCTCGTTATCCCTGTTATACTGCAAAACCTCAAACTGAAACTCGAAAAGGCGCTGGTTTAAGTTGTTGGAAAACTTGAAAACCACGTATTTTTCCTTCGCGCGCGTATCTTCGAAAATTATATATTCGTGAAGCGAAACGATATCGGCCGGGGTTTTGGTGTACTTGATTTTCTGAATATTATTATATGAACTCATATTCAACCGTACCTCCGTTCAACGCTTTCACATTTTTACGGCGGAAGCAAAGCACCGTTATTAAATAGCTTAAAAGACTGATAAACAAGCACACCGCAACCGAAACGTAATTTAGCGTATCCTGTAAATAATACCCGACCATTCCCTTGCAGAAGATTTCTATAATTAAATGTCTTACCGCAAAGAGAAACGCAAACAGCGTAAAGCTTTTTATAAGCGCGAAAACACGAATCCTTTTCCTTGAAAGCGGACGGATTACGTCTGTATTAATTTCGACATCGTCAGCCGTACCTATAACGACGTTAACGCTTACACAGTGTCTGTGCAGGGTGATAATTTTCGAATTAATACCCGTATCGTATTCGAAAATCTGCTGTACGTTAAGAACTCGCCCGTGCGCGGAATATTCAAGCACGAAGAATTTTACGTAAGAAAATTTCTTTACGAATTTGCAAACGAGATACTTATCGAAATCCGTCTTGCAAATTGCATACTTGTTTATGTAATTTTTTGTTTCGCCGGACGTGAAATAGACGGAATTTTTTCCGTTCGTCATTTTATTTTTATCAATTAATTCGTCCGCCGTATAGACGTGGTAATACTTGTTTTTAAGCAGTTTTGTAACAAGCAGAACCGCCAACCCTGCAACAAACAGTACCGCCGACGCTACGCACAGCACTCTCCATAAGGTAATAATCATAATCCGTTCCTTAAAAATTTTATCTTTAATATTTTCAGCTGAGCCGACTGCCTGTCAAAGTGCCCGTCATATCAACCGAAGGCTCCGCCGACGTTTGCGCCATAGGCGAAGCCTTAACTTGGCTTTCATCGGGTTCGGTTTCCGCCTTAGGCTTCGGTGCTTCCGCTGAATGCTTCTTCGGCTTTGTAGCTTCGGCAACAAGCAACTTTGACTTGCGCTTTGTAGCTTCGAGTATTCTGTAAGGGTCTTCCGTATATTCAAACAGCGAAGCCAAATTGCGGGACGCAAGCTCAGGTTGAAGCCTTTGACCGTTACAGACCGAAATATTCACCTTTTCGTGCACGCGTGCGAAAGTTGCGGGGTCGAGAATTATATCTTCGAATAAATGCTCTTTGACAACACGGTTTGCAAGCGTAAGTATCGGCGCAAAAGTCATAAAGCCCGCCAGAGTTATAATTATTAACGCGATAAGCGTTATAACGTAGTAATCACGAGAAACGTATTCAAGCAGGAAATATCCGCCCGCTCCCATTGCTCCGAGATAAGCGCTTTTCAGAATGCCCGAAACGAAATAAGTCAAAAATACGGTAGTTTTGCCGTTATTCAGCATTGTTTTAAAACACGCGCCTATCGTTTCGCCCGCACTTACGCCGTCGTTATTAGCGATTATATACGCCGTAGGCGAAAAAATCAGCAAAGCAGTTATAATATAAATAAGCGTAAGCGGTATTGCAGGCGCGGAAAACAGCGCGACGAACAACCGATAATCTTCATAAGACGCAAGCCTGCTTACAGCAAAGCCTATTGCGCCGAGCACAGCCGTAATCAACGCGATTGCTACGATACCCGCAATTAATATCAACCCTTCAAAACACAGCGTTAAAATATAAGTCCAGATAGGAACGCGTTGCCCGACGTTACTGAAAGCAGATGCAAAGCTGAGCTTTTGCGACTTTCTTATTACATAGCCCTGCCTGATATTCGCGATATTGAAATGAGGGTTAAAAACAACCAGCACTCTTCCGAAAAATTCGGCGAGAAAATAGAGGATATAACGGAATAAGCATCTATTGCGATATACGGTTTTATATGACGTTTTCAAGCCTTCGCGATAGTAATGATTAAATCCGCGATACATATTCCGCCTCCTTTTCACTGTTTTCAATAATTCCCATACCGGGGTAAGTAAAAGTTACGTTATAAAAATGATTGTTGCTTTCACCCGTACGGGCAGTAATATATGCAACGAGCTTACCGTTTTCGACCTTGACTTCGAGAGCCTCTCCGAAAACGAACGAGCCTTTAACGGTATAGAGAGACGGGTCTACCGTTTCACCTTCTGCCAGCGTATCGAGCGGCCGAATCACGTCAATGTTAATCTTTTTCGGGACAACCTTGATATACGTGTCGCCGTAGAGCGTTTCGTCCTCGTTGTCGATTATTACATTATAACCGTTAGTAATTTCTTTACCCTGCGCGTCGTATACTTTGCACATCAGTATCCATTCTTTAACGGGTTCGAGATCGAGTGCAAAAACCCCTGCCGAGCTAATTTCGACGCGGTGTCCGCTTAAAAGTCCGTCACCCGTATCCAAAATATATTTATCCTGAATAACCGGGTCGTCAAGATAGATTTTAACGTTCGTACCGAACTGTACTTCCCTGTACTGTTCGGGCGGAGCAAACTGACTTATATGGACCTCTCTTTGAACAAAGCTCAATTCCGCAACGAATTTATCAGACGTAAACTGTAAAGCCAGTTCGGGATATTTCTTTTTAAGCGCAGTGTAATTGTAAAATATTTCGTAATCGTCGGTTACACCGTCGCCCGAATCGATTGTGAGGGAATTAAATCTTACCATCGCAATATACGTCTTATTAATGTTGACGCTTCCGCTTGGCTTAAACGACAGACTGTCACCTTCGTAAAGCGTGCCGTATAAGACGTCGTAATGATCTTCGGGAAGTGAAATTTCAGTTACGGTTCCGTCATATTTAACTTCTTTATATTCCGTAGGAACTACTATAATAATTTCGCGCTTGATTTCAAGCGTTCCGTATCGCGGCGCATTACTTTCGTTATAGGGGAAATCCGCAACCTCGTAGTTATCCTCTATTATAACTTCGCCGTTTATACCTTCAAACCTCACGATTCTTATAGTGTATTCGCCCGCGTGAACGGCGCTTTGATAAGAATTGCCGTTTTTATTTACGTACTCGAATACAGGTATTGCATAATCGCCGTCGCCGTTTTCCGTTACAAAACCGCCCTCCGTCAATATGCCGTCAACGTACCGATACGTCGTGTAGCTTTCGGGGTCGGAAACGGCAATTTTATTGTAGACGAACTCCGTTCCGTCCGCAGGCAGTACATCCGGCGTAACCGCGTATATCACACGCTTGTTTACCGTAAACGGCTCCGACTGATACTCGTTTACAATCGCGTACTTTTCTTCGCCTTCGGCTCCGATATATCTTAGCGTAACCGCAAGATAATATTCACCTGCCTGTAATACGGTGTCCGAAGAAACTAAGACATCACTGTCCATCCTGTACAGGCTGAAAATTGCTTCGTAATCATTTTTATCTTCAGCTTCGAAGAAGCCCGCTTCGCCGTAATTGCCGTTATGCGACGTGTCGTAATCAAACCATTTTAAACCGACTTCGCCGACCGTCGAGCCGTCGTACTCCAACTGCCCATCAGACTTTAACGCCGTAACGTTGACTTGACGCAACGTGATTTCGAACGTTCCGTCTATATAGTTTTTTACTAAGTAATTTTTAAGAACGCCGTCCTCGTCAGCAGTGCCGTCCGCATTTTCAAGCGTTACGGAAACGGTGTATATTCCAAGCTCAACAAGCTCGTCAGACGACGTGAATACTGTGTTGATTTTTTTCAAATCACCGTAGTAAATACCCCAGTTAAATTCGTCGGTTGCCTGGTCCGAGGTGGATGTATACGGACCGTTATCGGGAAATTCCTCTTTAAGATCAATTGCGTCTCCCGAATACTCGCGCGACGAATAATCGGACGCAGTATCTTCAAACCAGACCCTTACGTCTATTTCTCTCGGCGTAATAGTAAGCTTTGCAGTTGCGTCGGGTGTAATAAGCTCGTAATTATTAGTTACGTCCGTTTCAACTGCATTTTCTTTATGCGTTACCGTATAACCGCTTACGACTATATCGTATACTCCCACGTTAACCGCATCTATCGCCGTTCCGTCCTCTTGCACCGTTTTGCCCGAAACCGTTAAATGATCGTTAGCAAGAAGCTGGCTTTCGTCAAAATCGTCTTCGAACGAATAAGAAACAATACCCAGGTAAACGTGCGTGACGTCGTTCAGCCGATAGAAAAGCTGACGCCTGTCGATCACGTAGATTATAGCGTTATCCGTTACGTTGTTTACGCAACTGATTTCATAATTTTCCGATGCCGGGTACTCGCCGTTTACAATACAGTTATCCGCGTCAAATTCGATAATATACGAACCTGCGTCAATCGGTGCGTCTACGTAAACCAAACCTGACGCCGATTCATACAGATATTTTACCGCGATTGTAAGCTTATCCCCTTCGGCCAAACTGCTTCCGGTGGCAAGCTTATATGCCTTATCCAATTCAACGGGGAATTCGTACGCGACAGCGTCGTAGGTTTTTCTTCCCGCTTCGAGAAGTTCGACAGTTACCGCTCTTTTTTCTATTATAAAAGAAGTTTCATTAACCGTTATTTCGTAGTTGTTAAGATTTGCGTAACCGTTCTTTACGTAAGTATTATTCCAGTCCGCAACAACATCGTAAGTGCCTGCGTTGACAGGATTTTCAATATACGCGCCGTTAAGCCGATATTGAATTGCAACCACGAGAATTTCGCCGTTGACGGTAGCACCCGACAAGTAGCTGAACGTAGCTTCGTCAGCAGGATACCCGTTAAATTTTTCGCCGTAAACGGAATTTTCAACTTCGTTTAACTGTATAACCAATTTGACGGGCGTAACTGAAAGCTTGCCGTAATTTACGGTCAAAGCGTAATTTTCAGATACGTCGTTACCTTCCGAATCGAGAACCTCGTATTCAACCGCGTTATCTATTTCGCCCGCCTCCGCTATCTTAACGTAAGACGTAGGGTTAAGATAATGGTCGAGCACGAGTGCGGGCTTACCGCTGCTGTGAACCGGCTCGGTATGACCTGTATCGAATTTCTCTCCGCCGTCATATTCCCAACTTCTATAAGCCGTTGTAAACGAGATCTGCCTTGCAGTGACAGTCAGCGTACCGTATTCTGCGCCGCCGCCCGCGTAATAAGTTATAGCATAGTTTTCGGTGACGTCATTTCCGTCAATCCATCTTATTGAAAAATCGATTTCATTTTCGACACTGCCTTTGTAAGTAATTGAAGCAAACTTTGCACCGTCAGCAACGTACAGCTCCTGACCGACGGCAAGACTGCCGAAGGTAATTTTATTGTCTTTAACCGACGTATTCGAGAACAGAGTTCCGTCAAATTCCCTTTCGTCGGTTGCCGTTGCAATTGTTATCTGGCGTTTTGTAACCGTAAGAGTGCCGTAAACGTAATCTATCGCGTTACTTCCGCCGTAATTTGCGGTAACGTCGATTTCTTCGCCGTCGCGGACCGTATATACTAAGTAATGAGTAATATTTTCTTCGCCCGCTATGACGTCAATGGGACTTGCGACCGTTGCTTCATCGACCTTAATATAATCGCCGTCGACAAGCCCCTCCGCTTTTAATTCCGATATAACTTTCAGATCATCTGCGCCGTCGTTCATCGTTGCTTCGCCGTAAAGCGGCGTACCGTCGTAAACCTTTTCCAGCTTTGCCGTCGTTATAGCAAGCGTATTAGCGGTGACCGTCAGTTCTCCGTCAATATACGTTATTTTGTAACTGTCGGTTATCACTTCGCCTTCGGAATTTTTAATTACGTAAGAAGTGTCGTTAATAACCGTACCGACGTCGGTTATGGAAGCGACTTTATCAGATAACAAAGTATCCCCGTCGATTAATTGATCGTATTGTACGCCTTCGTCACCCAACAGCGGAGTACCGTCGTAAACCTTCGAAAGTACGGAATTGGTTACGGTGATACCGTACGGCGTTATATGCAGTGTACCGTATTCGTAATAATCGTCGAGATTATAATTTGCGGTTAAATCTTCGCTTCCGCAAGTTATTATGAATAACAGTCTGTTTTCGACGATACCTTCGTGAACGTAGGTTACGGACGCAATATCGGAATCGGGGTTAAGCTTTGCTTCGTGCCCGGAAACGATACCGCTGTCGGTATCTTTATTAAACTCTTCCACAACGAAGTCGGCCGTCCAGCTGAACGGTTCGCCGTTATATTCCCTGTCCTTTACGGCAGTGGATATAGTCAACGGACGAGGTGTTACGAAAATTTCACCGTAAACGTAATAAGCGTCTATATCGTAATTATCGGTTACGTCACTATCCGTCGCATCGAATACGAGATAGTGCAACTCGTTTGTAATTTTCCCTTCCTTTACGTAAGTAACAGACGCAGTAAACCGAGTTTCGTCGTGTACGATTTTATGCCCTTCCACTATCCCGCTTTCATTCTCTTCATTGAACCTTTCAGCCTCGGCTGAAACGTTTTTATAGGGCGTATCGTCGTAAACCCTGTTTCCGTCTGCCGTAGTTATTGTAAGCGGACGCCTGTCGATTGTAAGCGTGCCCGCTTCGACGACTAAACGGTAATTTTCATTTATATCTTCATCTACGACGATATAGTCAATTTCGTTTTTTACTATTTCGGAATGATTAGTAACCGTATTATATTTTTGTGCAACGAGGGTATGGTCAAGCACAAGCCCTTTTTCACTTTCGTCAACATCGTAGCCTGCAATCGAACCGTCTTCGTTAAACGTTACGTTTTTGATATGTAAATCTTCATAGCTTGTATCCCCGTGCGCTTCGCCGTCGTATATCCAGCTTCTCGTTGCGGTTTCGACTTTCACATAACGCACCGTACAGCTGATTTTGCCGTAAGTATAAGTAATTTCGTAATTTTCGGTAAGATCTATGAGTCGTACATCGCCGTTTACGTACACTCCGTATTTAACTCTATTTTCAACCTCGCCCTCGGTTACAAACTGCACGCGGGTTTCACTAACGGCTATTAATCTATATCCATCTACAAGAGAACCTTCTGTTATGGTGTAATCGCGAGCTGCATGGCTGTTGCCGTCAAACTCCCACGAACGGGTTGCGGTTGTAACGCTTATCGCACGCTTAGTTACGTAAATTTTGCCGTACACGTACTTAATTGCGTAATTTGCGGTAACGTCGTTTTCGTCCGTACGGGGTAAATCTTTTACGTATATGCGGTAATAAAGATTGTTTTCAACTTGCCCTTCCGTTACGTAAGTAACAGACGCGGTAAACTGAGTTGCATCGTGAACGATTTCGTGATTTGTGATTATTCCGCATTCGGCTTCTTCGTTGAACTCTTCTGCCTTTGCAAAAACGTTTTCGTAAGGCGTATCGTCGTATACTCTGTTTCCGTCCGCCGTAGTTATTGTAACGGGTCGGGGTTTAACCGTAAGAGTGCCGTATTTCCCAAATACAGCGTAATTTTTATGCAGGCTTTCACCGGCTTCGTTGACAATGTCGTACCTACAATCATTGCTATGCTTACCTGCATTTGTAACAAAACGCTCGTATTCTAATTCAAGTTTATGGTCGAGTACTAAAGGCTTTACTTCGTCCGTTTCACTCTCTTCTGCATTAATCGGATATTCCACCCCATCGTCAAATGCGTAGCCGTAAACCACAGTTACGGCAGGGTTAGAGAAGGCTCCGCCGTTGTACGTCCATTCGTCGCTCGCCGTTATTAAAGTTATTGGGCGAGCTCTTACCACAAGATAATTTTCGTAAGTATAAGAAAGCTTGTAGTTTTCCGTTATATTCTTGCCGTTGCAAACCACTTTATATATTACTGTGTTAAGAATACTGCCAACGTCTGTTATAGAAGCAGGGGCTACACTGCTGTCGTCGACTTCAAGAGTGTGCTCATCAAGCAAATCAAACCAGTTTAAGTTGTCAATACTGAGAATCTGCCAGTCTTCGGTTTTAGTTAAAGCTTTGCCGTTATACTCCCTTTCTTCATACGCAGTGCTTATCATTATAGGGCGCTGTTTAACCGTAATAACGCCGTTTTCACCGTAACTTACGCTGTAATTTTCCGTCGTTTCCACGAAAACGGAACCGTAATCGCCGCTTTCGGGGTATTCTTCGTAACCGATTATGTACTTCGTATCGTTTGTAAGCGTGCCCGCTTCTGTGCGCGAGACTGTGCTGACGGGCACAAGAACGTGACCGTCGGCAAGAACGCCGTCCAGTGCGGGCTGTGCACTGTCGCCCGAGAGCGGAGTACCGTCGTAAACCTTTTCAGGCGAAGAGGTATAAATCGTAATTCCGCGCTTCGTTACCGTAAGCGTACCGTAAACGGGCGTAATATTATAATTTTCCGTTACGTCTTTTTCGATTAAAGGAGGGAGCGGATATATAGGTTCGCTTTGCGGACTTGCGATATCAGTTTCATCTATCAGATATATTCTGTATTCGGTAGTGTTGGGGCATGTACCCGCATCAGTCTGCGATACGGTGCTGACAGGCCTGCATATATCGGTATCGGCAATCCCCTCCACCTCGGGGGATGCGCTGTTACCTGCAAGCGGAGTGCCGTCGTAAACCTTTTCAACCGTAGGGGAGGTTATCGTAATATCCCGCTTCGTAATGCTTAGCGCACCGTTTTTGTAGCTGATTTTGTAGTTTGTGGTAATGTCTTTACCGTCTTTGAATATACTGCACCCGATAACGTTTTCAACCGCTTCTTCGGTGAAAAAGATTACGCTTGTGCTTTGGATTACTTTAATTTCTTCACCGTATATAACGGGGTCGCCCTGTACGCTTTCGTCCGCCAAAGCAACACTCGTTTCCCTATTGCTGTGCGCCTTGCCGTCGTAAATCCAGCTGTCGGTTGCGGAAGTTATGCAAATCTCCCTCTGGGTTATTTCCAAAGTTCCGAAGCAACCGTCGTTAGCAAACAGGTAGTTTGAGGTTACGTCGTTCCCGTTTTCGTCTGTAACGGTGTAAACGTATATATTCGCAAATCTGCCCACATTGATTGCAGGTTCAATGCCCGCATAAACGCCTGCAAGCTTATGGCCGTCAAGTAAACCGACCTGTTCGTAATTTTCGTTTACAAGCGGAGTTCCGTCGTATACTTTCGTATCCGACGCGGTTGTTACTACTACGTTGCGGTGCAGAATTGTAAGCTTGCCGTAGCTTGTTACAAACCTGTAATTTGCAGTAACGTCGGCACCCTTTGCATCGGTTACCGTACAGGCGTATTCGTTTAAGTACCCGCCCTCCTTTACGTTGACTGCAGCCTCACCGACGTAAGCCGAGTCTGTTTTATGCCCGTCGACTAATCCTTCGTAAGTTACGGTTGAATTTACAAGCGCTGTTCCGTCATAAACCTTCGTATCGTCCGCCGTAGTTAAAGTAACAAAACGGGGAGTGATTGCAAAGCTTGCTTCCTCGTGACTGATGTTAGGGTAGTATTTGGTAACGTCAACTCCGTTACCATTCAAAATTCGTGTCTTTTCGGGAATAATTACAACGGTATAAGTTCCCGCGTTTACAGGGTTACCCGTAACCGAAACACCTGCGCTGTAAATTCGGGTTTCGACAGAAGGCGTTACACCTTTCATACTGCTTACAACTTCGTTATCGTAGATAAATTCAGCTCCGTTATACCCCGTATCTGCCACGTCGGGTCTGATAATTACAAGCTCGGTATTGACGCTGAGTTTTACGTTTTCTTTTACGGGCGTAATAATGTCGTAGCAGTCCGTTACGTCCTCGTTTGATTTATTCAATATAACGACGGAATCGGAATTTGCGTAAATATCGGCAACGTCAAACTCGGTATCTGTGTCTAAGTAACCGAGTTCGAGCCCCGTAGTTATAAGCCTGTCGCCGTTTACAAGTTCAAATGTATATTGGTCACTGCCCAGCGTTCCGCCGTAGACGACTGAGTCTGCGGTAATTTCAAGCTTAGTTTCGAATTTTTCAATACGGAAAGGCTTAGGCTCGCTGTAACTTACACCGAAAGTTTTCTCGGTTACGACGCGTACAAGATAGTCTCCGGCACGCGTAGGCAATTCGTAAGTCCAGCCGTCCTCTTCGCCGAGTTCGGCAGAAGCGTTGCGCTTTACTGCCGATTTTGCGCCGCCACCGTCGGATACGGTCCTGAACTGATATTTGGCATCGCTGAACAGAGCTTCGGGCGGCTGAATTGCAAGCGCGTAATCGTCGCCGTAAACTATTTTTTCGGGCAGAATTATATCCTGCGTAATCATTCCCTTTATAAATATAAAGGCGAGAATAAAGGCTGTTATTGCGGTAAAAAGGGCAATAAAGAGCACGCGGAAACGAACGATAAAGTTCTTTACCGCTGCAAGACGCTTTATTTTGTTTTGATATGTATCGTAAGATATCATAAAAGCCCTTTTTGTCTTTTTGATTTAATCGGTAACGGTAACTATTCCGTTTACGACAGCTTCGAGTTTTAAATAATTTTTTGTAACGTCTTCCGTAACGTTACCCGTCGTTCTGTAAATTCTGACGAACGAAGTATCAAAGGACGACCCGTCAAACGATACCTCGAACGCGCCTGTTATATCACCGTTTTCATCTTCGATTTTAAACGTTTCGCCGTCGGCAAGGTTCGATACGTTGACTAAATTAATTAAATCCGCATCGGTTTGCATCATAATGGATTTTCTTGTTCCTGTCAGAGTATCCAGCTTAATTTGAAGAGGTCGCGGAGTAATTTTAACGTTGACGTAAGAAGCGGTTAAGTCAACCTGAACGTTATCGGGATTTACGCTTTTACCGCCGCTAGTAATTAAATCTACACTGTCGAACTTTAACGTATGATCGCCGACGTTAATTATGTCTTTCTTACCTGCCTCGGTAATTTCTTCCGTATATTTTCCGGTATAACTTTTTACGGAATACGAAACGCCGTTCAGCTCACCTTCTACAATCAACACGCTTACGTGCGGTTCATACCTGCGTCCGTCGTAAATTGCAGACGTATCTATTTTAACAGTTACTTTAAAAGGTTCGATTACATATTTTCCCGTTACGGTAAAACGTTCGTATTCGCTTTTTCTGAACAGCACTTCCGCGTCGTAAGTTCCGCCCTCCGTCAAGCCCAATAGATTTGAAGAACCGAATTTAAAACCTGTTGTATTATCCGCATTTACACCCAACTTTTCAAAAGTTAAATCTTCTTCGATAACGGGCTTAGCATCGTAAATTTTGAATTGCGCCGTATTTGCGTCAATGGTTGCCGTATAATTTCTGATAAGCAAGAATTCAGCGTTTCCCGCTTCTATCTGATAGTTATTAACGTATTCTGCGTTTTCGCTGTCTTTCCACTCGAACGTGACTTCGTTTACGCCCAACTGGTCATACGTTGTATTAACGACGGTGAAATTTTCGGCGTCAAGCACGTCGCAATTAATATATCCGGCAAGCTCTATACCGTTTATCCCGCCGTCACGTGCTTCGATTTCCAGATTTTCGGTAAGATAAACAGTTATTGCTTTTTTTTCGACGTTTAAGATTACCGCAAATTCCGACAGGTTCGTAATATTATAATATTCAAGCGCACTATTGCCGTACTCGTCAACTAATGATAAAGAAACGATTTTACTCGGCTTCGCGTCGCCCGCCGAAACGGATTCGCAGGTAAAGGAGGTTATACTGTGTTTTTCTGCAATACCGTCTAACGACAATCCTTTATTGAACGTGAAATTACCTTGATAAACAGTACTCAGCTGTAAGCTTTCGTCCTGAACAAGCTTAACCTCTCTCGGGGTAATTTTCATATTGCTTGAATTAACGATTATATTGAATTTATCGGTTACGTTTTCGTCCCCGTTGAAAATCTCAAAGTCGTCAACGCCGAGAGTATAAGGTGCAGTTCCCAAAGCACGCCCTGCGAAATTGACGTTAAGATAATTTTCATCGATAAACTTCAAGCTGAGATTATTCATAGTAGAAATAATCGTGCAAAGCTCGTCAGAGGTTACGCTGAAAGGCTTGCCGTATTCGTTTTCAATAGGCTTTAAGCTGACGGTAAGGTTTGCCTTGGTGACCGTAATATTACCGTATTTGGAACCTATAACGTAATTGTCGGATACGTCGTCGCCGTTAATATCGTAAATAATCGCCTTTGCTATTATTTCAAGACTGCCGACGTCCGTCAGCTTTGCGGGCATACCGTCCGCGGTTTCACATCTGTAAGTAATATAGTGCCCGGCGGCAAGCGAACCTGTCACGATTTTACCTTCGGAACATTCCAAAGCCTGACCGTCGTAGGGCTTTTGGACGTTTTCGGGCGCAATAGTCAGCGGACGCTCGGATATGTTTACCCTGCACGCAAGAGATGTGTTGTAGTTATACGACACGTCCCTGCCGTTGCCGTCAACGATCGTTAAATCAAGATCGCCTGCGTTAAGCGTATTCCCCGCAACGTGCTTACCCTTTTCTGCAAACCATTTATCGCTTATTTTCAATGATACGCTATGCCCCTTGGCAAGCCCCGAAGCGGTATAATCGTCTCCGATATCGATTGCCGTTCCGTCGTAAGGAACTTCGGTTGCGTTAACTTTTATATTTACCTGAGTCGGCGTTACAAATAAAACACCTTCGTTAACTTTGATTTTGTATTGGTCGGTTACGTCGTAACCGTTTCCGTCTATAACCTTTAAGCTCAGTCCTATACGGCACCAGCCAACGTCTGTCTGTTCACCGGTAAAAGTTACCGAGTCAAACTCGTGCCCCTCGATTAAATAACCGCCGTCCATATTAACGAGATCGCGGCAGTCCTCGTCTTCCAGACTCGCCTTCTGCGGTTCGCCGTTATATTCACGCGTGAGATTGCCTATCGTAAATTCAAGCGCAATAGGTTCGGCTTTAAGCGAGCCGGTAAGAGAAAGCACTATAAAAGTCCCCAGTGCCGTACATATCAACAGCACCAGAATTCCGAAAATTAAAAGCGATTTTCTGAATTTAGTCATTGCCTCCTCCTTTTAAACGTTTTGCTCGATTAATCTTATTTGTTCTTTGCACAGCGGAAGCTTGTTTTCTCCGAACAGCTCGTCTAAGTACGCGCACGTTCCGTCCGCCATCTGCTTGATATATACCGGGTTCTTCGATTCAAGCTTCCTGAATACCTTCCTCGCCAGTATATCGTCCAACGCTTCAAGCTCCGTTCCTCCGCACGCCACAAGCACCGGCACATAACTTCTTATCTGCTTCATTATTCGGTTGCCGAACGTTATATGGAACGTCTTTATCATATATTCGTCCAGCTTCTTTATCCTTCTTAAATTCCTGTCCGTTATATCAAACTCTCTCTGCGCCCGCTTATACAGCTCTTCCAACCGCTTCGCCGATATCCTCTTTTGTCCGTATTCCTTTACCTCGAACGGTATCGCTTTCTTATCCAAGTTCAATACCATCGCTCTGTCGTATACCTTATCCGATATCGCAAACGTACTGTCGTCGTTGTTCGCCGTTCCTATAAACCACATATTCGTCGGCAGTCTCAGCTTTCCGTCGCTCTGCAATAGCTTCGGGTCGTCCTCTCTCTTGTCTGCCACTACGTCCAGATTTCGCCCGTCTACGTTAGGTATTTCCAGCAACGACAAAAACTCTGCAAAGTAGTATTCTACTCTCGCTATGTTCATTTCGTCCAGTACCGTTATATATATATCGTCGTTGTAGTCCGCTTCGTACATCTTATACAACAGCGTCGTTTCGTTGAATTTACGCGTAAATTCGTTGTAGTATCCTACTAAATCCGTTCGCTCCTTCCACATCGGCTGTATCGGCACTACTACCGTCTTATTATCCACAAACTCGCCGAACGCATACGCCAGCGACGTCTTTCCCGTTCCAGACATTCCTTGCAGAATTATTAACTTCGTTACCGCCAGTCCTCCGATAAATCTGCGTATATCCTCTATATCGTAATACAGCTTCAACTCCCCTGCCGAATAGTTGCGGAACTCTTCGCATATTTCTTTCAGACTTAATTCGTCGTCATATTCAGGCGCAGTGTAGTTCGCGTAAAATTTGTCTATTTCCGTTAGCATATAAAAACGCGATCCCTCTTCTCCGACTTCTTCACCCTCCGTAGAAGAGCCGACAGGGGCGGTTGCCGTCGTTTTCATTGCCGTACTGCCTGCAATTACAGACTTCGGCACAAGTTCGGGGTGTTTTCTGAACTGCTCCTCGCCTGCGTAATTTATCTCTTCCCGACTGACAAGCTTTTTCTTTTTCTCCCTGAAATCAATGTCAAGATATTCAAGCGTTACCATATCGTTTTTGTGCGTGCCCGTAAACTGAGCTACGATAATTATTACCAATACGACTGGCAGCAACAGTGCTAGACCTAAAAACAAAAATTTCAGACTTGTTTCGAGCTTTGGAATAAATCCGCTTCCGCCGTAGCTTTCAAACTGCTTCAATAGAGCAAAAACGAGAAGCGTGAAAAGACCCGCCACGAGTATGACCGTGATAAGGATTTTGATTATCAAAAGAATTTTATCGCGCTTCTTCAATTTCGTCACTTGCTCCTTTTAAGATTTTTTGCGTTTAACTTTCCGTTTTTTCCTTTTTTTTATTCTTTTTCGCCTGCTTTGCCCAAAGAACCTGTTTGCGTATTTCCTTTTTTGTGATTTTCCATTGAGCTTTGAAGAATTTCTCAAACGCAACGTACGCTTCCTGCAACTCTACGAACCGCTCGCGCGAGGCGTAGTCCGTACTGGGTTCGAGTTTGCCCTGCGCGACGCGTATTCCGTCAAGCTCACCGCGGACGAGCGCAAGCTCTTTCACTGCGTCGTCAGCCGTCTTTTTTGCGATTTTTGCCTTTTCCTCGTATTCGGTGCGGTATTTTTCTTCTATTTCTTTTTCTCTGCGTCCGATTTCGCCGTCAAGGTTTTCTTCCCTTTGTTTAACCTCGCGCGCGTTTTCTTCAAGCTGTTGCTTTTGCGCGTTTAATTGGGCGTGTTTATCTTCGTATTCCGAAATAGCCGTCTGCATTTTTTCTGCAAATTCAAGCTGTTTTGCTTCTATCTGCTGCTCGCAGTCACCCTTAACGGTTGCAATTTCCTGTTCGTGCGCATTTTTAAGCGCGGTAGTATCCTCTATGTATTTCTGATTGAGCGAGGCGATTTCCCTGTCCTTCTCGTCAATCTGCCCGCTTAATTCGGTAAACCTGCGGTTCAGCTCTTTCTTTTCAAGCGTAATTACGTCTATGCGGTGGTTTAATGCAGTGATTTCCTGCCTTACAAGCGCAAGCTGTTCACTGTCGCGCTCCAACGCTCTGTTGCGCTCGTCTAAAAGCAGTACGTATTCTTCAAGCGACTTGTTGGATTCAAGCGCGCGCCTTTTTAACCGCTTCAAACGCTCTTCAAGCTTTTTATTTTCCGCTTCCTTTCTGCGCTTTTCTTCCTCAACGTAAGCCGATTCAAGCAAATCCTCAATTCCGTTGCCTACTTTAAACGCAGTAAACGACGTCATTAAAAAGGATTCCGCCAGCTCGTCTGCAAGCTGTTCGCCGTAAGGCGCATAATCTGTATGAACTTCTTCGTAAGTAAAACCCAAACCGTTATACGACGCTATATAATCGTAGAGCGCCAAAGCGTTTTTGAAGTTGTTGTTCATCTTCAATACGTTTGTTTTAACGATCGGCGGTTTTATCATAGGAGTTTTCGCTACCTGTACCATAAGATCGGTACCGAGAAGCATATTTATTATACTCTGACAGTTTTCTATACGCTTTACGATTGACGCCGACGTTTTGTCTGCAATAGGGTAAGGGTTATCCAGACGCTTTTCATGAATTTTCGTTTCGATGGTAAAAGTGCGCTTTTTCGTTTCGATTTTCTTCGAAACCGATAAATCGCTTATGTACGTTCTGCGCAGAGTTTCTATCTTTTCAAGACGGAACTGTATAAAATCCCTCAGATAGCTTAAAAGCATAAACAGAAATCTGTTTTCGTATACGGCGTAATCGCTTAGCTTTTCGACCATATACAGCTTATCGGGGACGACGGTGTCGGTTTCCTCTTCGGGAATATGGGTTATCATTTCACTGTGCTTTGCAAGATGCTCGACCGAATCCTTCGAGATGCGCTTAACCTTTTCAATAGGTACGACTTCGCCGTTTACGCGAATAAACTGCCTCTCTTCCTGCACTGCCTTTTCGACAAATTCAAGCCCTTCCTCAATCCTTTTGATCCAGTCTTCGTCGATTATGCATAAATATTTAATTGTGTTTAACTTATCGCAGTCTTTATTGGCTTTGGTTATCGCTTTTCTGTCCTTTTCACACAAAGTGTTACCCGCCGTTTCCTTGCGGTATTCCTTCAAAGCGCGATAATAAATTTCTAAGTTATTCACAAATGCTACCTGTATTAATAGTAAAATTGCAAACGGTTAAACGTTTTGCTCGATTAATCTTATTTGTTCTTTGCACAGCGGAAGCTTGTTTTCTCCGAACAGCTCGTCTAAGTACGCGCACGTTCCGTCCGCCATCTGCTTGATATATACCGGGTTCTTCGATTCAAGCTTCCTGAATACCTTCCTCGCCAGTATATCGTCCAACGCTTCAAGCTCCGTTCCTCCGCACGCCACAAGCACCGGCACATAACTTCTTATCTGCTTCATTATTCGGTTGCCGAACGTTATATGGAACGTCTTTATCATATATTCGTCCAGCTTCTTTATCCTTCTTAAATTCCTGTCCGTTATATCAAACTCTCTCTGCGCCCGCTTATACAGCTCTTCCAACCGCTTCGCCGATATCCTCTTTTGTCCGTATTCCTTTACCTCGAACGGTATCGCTTTCTTATCCAAGTTCAATACCATCGCTCTGTCGTATACCTTATCCGATATCGCAAACGTACTGTCGTCGTTGTTCGCCGTTCCTATAAACCACATATTCGTCGGCAGTCTCAGCTTTCCGTCGCTCTGCAATAGCTTCGGGTCGTCCTCTCTCTTGTCTGCCACTACGTCCAGATTTCGCCCGTCTACGTTAGGTATTTCCAGCAACGACAAAAACTCTGCAAAGTAGTATTCTACTCTCGCTATGTTCATTTCGTCCAGTACCGTTATATATATATCGTCGTTGTAGTCCGCTTCGTACATCTTATACAACAGCGTCGTTTCGTTGAATTTACGCGTAAATTCGTTGTAGTATCCTACTAAATCCGTTCGCTCCTTCCACATCGGCTGTATCGGCACTACTACCGTCTTATTATCCACAAACTCGCCGAACGCATACGCCAGCGACGTCTTTCCCGTTCCAGACATTCCTTGCAGAATTATTAACTTCGTTACCGCCAGTCCTCCGATAAATCTGCGTATATCCTCTATATCGTAATACAGCTTCAACTCCCCTGCCGAATAGTTGCGGAACTCTTCGCATATTTCTTTCAGACTTAATTCGTCGTCATATTCAGGCGCAGTGTAGTTCGCGTAAAATTTGTCTATTTCCGTTAGCATATAAAAGCGCGATCCCTCTTCGCTTTCTTCCGCTTCGTCACCGTCACCCGCAGGAACGGGCATAGCCCCCTTAGCGCCCTTGACGCTCCCGGCAACGGTAACCGACCTGAAAGATAAATCTTTAATAGGCTCTAACTCTTCCTCGATGGTTTTTCGGGTAACTTCAAGAATTTCCTGACGCTCACCCTTTTCGTCGCCTTCGAGTGCGTTTTTAAGCATTGCGGCTCTGTTGAACTCCGCAACGATTACTCGTATTATAACGGTAATAATGAGCGCAAGTACAAGCCCTGCATAGACAAGCAGAGCGGTTCGGCTTGTAAGCCCACCCCATATTTTATCTCCGACCGAATTCCAGTCGACTGCAAGAATTGCGTTCACGCCTTTTAACTCCTTTAAAAACTATACGCCCGATACGAGTGCGCGCTGTACTGCGTTTAAATTCTCCTCACTGAACAGCTTTTCGATTATACCGTACAACGTTTTTCCGCCGTTTTCCTTGCGGTAGGCCTTTGAAACCTTCAATAACAGCAATATTTTCGCTGTAAACATATTTATTATCGTTTCGTTTTCGTCAGCACCGCACTCCATAAGAACAGAAGTGTATTTTTCCAGCTGTAAAAGGGATTTATTGTCTATTGCGAACCTTTCGGCAACATTTACAGCTTCCGTAAAATCATCAAGCTTTTTCCAAACGGCTTCGCTGACGAAGAACTGTTCGCGCGCTTCGCTTATAAGCTCGTCGAGAGCGGCACGCGAAAGTACCTTTATTTCTTCTTCCGCTTTTGTTGCGGGAGCTGCGACTTTACTTACGACCATATCCACAAGCATACCTGCGTGCGCAACCGCAGGCGTAAGCTCTTCGGTAAAATTATCGGCAGACGGCACTATAAGGAAACTGATATTATCCGGAATTTCAAGTGAAACGTCCTCGCCGAGGTTTAAAATATGTTCTTCGGAAGGGAAGTTAGCATAGTCTAAAAACGTCGGAAAGTAATCGCATAAATTGTGCATACTGACGTTTTCAAGCATTATAAAACAGTTGCGCTCGGGTGTTTTTACCGCCGAATTGATTGCATTCGAAACCTCCGACGGCACGTAGTCGTCTGCCGAACCGCCTTTTTTCCACAGCAAATCTTCCTGGGTTTTCCACTCATCCGATGCGGTAACTCTGCCGTTAATTGCGAAGTACTCGCATAAAACGTCGGTTAAAGCGGGCAGCACTTCCTTATTTTTACATGAAATGAACAGCACCTTACCGGAAGTCATTGCAGAGAATAACGACCTTACGGATGATATTTCAACGGAAAGTCCTCTGTTCGAGGCAAATATACGGAAAGCGCTGCACAGCTCGCTGAAAGAAACCTTTGACGAAAACTCGATTTCGTCTTCGTCCTCGGCAAAAGTCGCGTCGTAACGGCGGATATGCTCTTCCTCCGCTTCATCTTCTCCGTCGTCGGGGTCAAACTCGGCTATCGGTTTTTCAACGGGCTTGTTATAAACAATTTTTGCAATCTCGTCGAATTCTTTGACGCTGTCGACCATATCGGTAAGTACTTCGTTGGGATGCATAAAGTTCTGCAATTTGCGCCGTTTGGAGATAATAACGATATAGATAACAGCAAGCAGATTTCCCGCAAACAGCAGTACGCCTATTACCGTATATAATAATAGAGTTTTGTCGGCAATAAGATTGGATACGAGCAGTCCAACGCCCATAGCGTCGTAATACAGCGTCAGCATAAGCGCAATGAACAGCCTGAATCCGTAAGAAATCTTCTTTTTCTCCCTGCGGATATACTTGTCAAGATCTGTATCGGTAAAGCTTATTACGCCGTCTGAAGAGCTTGCGACTTGTTTACTTTCGTGTTTTATTTCAAAAGAACGCTCTTTAAAGTCACGCTCACCCCTTAAAAGGGTGGCGTTAGCGTTATCGCACAAGCTTATTTCGTATTTCCCGCCCTGCATATAAAGACGGTTTTTATCCCTGTCGTACGCCTTGAAAGTATCGTCCGTAAAGAGAATTTCCGCCTTTGCCGAATCCCCCTTTTTAATAAACACCTTGCAGTAACCGCGCAAAATACGATTTGCAAGAGTCGTATGTGCGTTTATGCGCTGAACGAACATCAAAACAGTGCAGTAGCCGTCGTACTTGCCCTTATTAGTTACGGTACAACTTACTCCGCTGTCGGTAATTTTCAGATTTTTATATTCGAACTCCGTAAACGACAGTCCGTAGCCGAACGGATAACGCACGTTTGACGAGCCTGCCGTACAGTATGCGGGAACACCCTCCTCAACCGAAACGGCAGTAAAATCTCTGTAAAAAGTATCCACTAATTTGCCGGAAGGCGAAATTTCGCCCGTAACAATATCGAAAACCGCCTGAGCGCAGCCCTGACCGGCGTTATAGCTGAAAAGTACGGCCTCGCATTTATCCGTAAACGACATATCTATAGTACGCTCTGCTGAAACTACGGCGATTATTTTTACGCCCTTTCTTGCAAGCGCATCCAAAAGCTCCATCTGTCCGGCAGGGATTGCCGAAGCGCCCTTACCCGCGCAAAGATACACAAGCGCAAACTTAGCTTCGTCGCAGAGGTTGAGTGCTTTTTCGATTAAATCGAGCCGTTTGCTTTCGCCTGCGCGGTAGCCGTGCACGTAGCCGACGGCGTTAATATTTCCGTAATTATTTATTTCGTCAAAAGGACGGTGCAATACCGTAGGATTGTTTTTATTGGTTATACGGTACCCGTTATCTTCGGCGTATTCGCCTATTACTGCAATAGGTGTATTCTTTGCAAGAGGAAGCACCCTGTTGTTATTTTTAATAAGAACTATAGATTGCTGCGCGGCGCTGTATGCAAGCTTATCGTGATACACCTCGTTAAAAAGGGGGACGCGATCGGACCTGCCTGCGCGCACGGGCTTTTCTTCAACGGAAGCGGGTCCGCTGTTTTTCAATGCAAGAAGCAGGCTTATCATATTGTCGCAGGCGGAATTTACTGCCTCGGCGTCGAGTATTTCGCCGCTGCGCTTTCTACGGTCGAACTCGGCAAGATTTATAGTACCGTTTTCATATTCTTCTTTCGATTTTTCGTATTTTTCAGTAAGCTCGACTATATAATCTTCAAGCCCGTCCATTGTATCCGCGCTGACGAAAACAAGCGTAATGCCGTGGAATATGTATTTCGCCACCTCGCATTTATCCGAAGCAACGCCGAAAAGCAAGCCCTTGAACCCGCTTTTTAATATACTTTCAGCGGCCTCAACGCTGTAAACCCTTAAAGAATTTGCCTTGTTTCCGGATAAAACTCCGTCTGTAATTGTTTTAACGGTTTCATTTAAAACGGCTTTATTTTCCGTCGCGGGACAATCGTCGAAGTTTAAATACGCTCCGCTGGAGCGTATTCCGCTTGCCTTCTGCTTTAAAAATTCACTTGTTAAAAAGCCGTCCTCAGAAATCCCCTCGCGTTCGGCGCAGTCGGTAATATTGAAATAGGCGTACTCTTTATTGGCTTTTGCTTCGTTGCCAGTACATTCGTAGACGTTTTTGATTACTTCGTTATTCCACGTAGAAGCAAGCGCCTTATCCGAAGGAAAAAACGTAGCAAATTTATCCGTCGTTTTCAGCGACGGATTGGAATATAGGTGAAATACGGGGAACTCATAACTTTCCACAGGACAGTTTTCATCGGGCTTCGGGCTTGTAATCAGCCTTACACGCTGATGTAACGACATTCTGAAAATGAGTTCATGATTTTTTAGCATTTTAAACTCCTGCATTGCATACTATGCCCACTATACTTATACAGATTAATTTTATCATAATGATTTGTAAATTGCAATTGTTATCGGCAACAAATTAGGCTTATACAGACAGTAATTTTTTATAATTACTATAAAATATGGAAATTTATTTAAACTAACTTAAAAAGACGGCGCTTTATATTAAGCGCCGTCTTTATTGATTTTTACCGTCACTCGCCCTCGGGCCACGTCCTGTTCTCTTTAAACCATTCGGTATCTTTTAACACCATATCGTTGTTTGAGCAGTACAGCTTCACTTTATCCGTATAATAGAACACGATATTTCCGTTCATCGAAGTGTACTTACCTGCCGAATAATCGACTATCAGCGTCGTGCAGTATATATTTTCGGTATATTTTGCAAGCCTGTTTATTGTCTCCTGCGTGGGGAAGGTATTCAAAGGATTAGTTGTATATTCCGTAGTTCCGCAACAGGTACATATTGCTACGTGCTTAGGTTTTATTACACTTAAAAGCTCATCGCACGACGACGTCGAACTGCCGTGGTGTCCGCCCTTATAAAGCTCTACTTCGGGCAGGCTGTTGTATTGAACGAGCTTCTTTTCACCGCCGTCCTCCAGATCGCCCGTAAACAGATAATTGGTAGTTTTATCACCGTCTTCGTTTGTTAAAAGCGTGCAGACAGAATAATTATTTTCGTTGCTTGTCGAATGGTCGTAATAGTAATTGTAGAGAATATTCAGCGACAGAGTCTGCGCATCGTCGAGCAAATACTGTTTTTTCGCGCCGTCAGTTTCATACCAGCATTGGTTTGCGTCATAAACGGCAGTCCCCTTATTCTGCACGTATTCAACAGCCGTACAATATTGTTTATAAATATTAGAAGTCGTTTTGTGACCGCTGAACTGAATTAGCGTCCCCACTTCATACTGATAAAGTATACCGTCATAAGTTCCGCCGTTTGGATTGCCGACGAAGCCTGCAATGTGGTCCTGATGAGCGTGAGTTACGATTACGTATTCCAAAACGCCGTCGGTACAATACTTATCAACGTAATTTTTAATAGTTGCGCCGCTGCTCTGACGGGAGCCCGCGTCGATTAAAACTTCGGTATCGCCACACTTGATAAGCGTGCAGTCGCCGGTATATTTATTGCCGAGCTCCAAAAAATGAATGGAGAATTTCGCATCTCCGATTTCCTCTTCCGAACCTTTTGCGGGTCTTCCGCCGTCTGCGGTAGAAGGCAGTTTGCTCCCCTCGTCCAAAACGGTATCGGTCACGTCGCATCTGTCGCATTTAGCCGTCTTGGTTCCGTCCGCTTCCGTAGTCGCGTTACCGTCGGAAATATAATTCGTAAAACTGTGCCCTAATTTATCAACGAATTTGTCTTTATATTCGGATTTACCGCATTCACACACGTAAAGGGTGTAGCCGTCTTCCGTACAGGTAGGGGTAAAAACCGTTTCCGAATAACTGTGAGTGTGCTCGCCTTCAAGCTTAGACCCCTCGTCAACTACCGTCTTCTCTTCGTCGCAGTAATCGCATTTTGCGGTTTTCGTTCCGTCCGCTTCCGTAGTCGCATCGTTATTCGGAATAAAGTTCGTAAAGCTGTGTTCCGTTTTGCTGTCCGGAATTTCGCGGGTATCTGTTTTATCGCATTTTTCGCATTTCGCCGTTTCCGTTCCGTTTGCCGTACACGTCGCATCTCCGTTGGACACGTAGTTTACGAAGCTGTGACAGGCTTTACTGTCCGCCACCTCGCGGGTATCGGTTGCATCGCAGTTTTCGCATTTCGCCGTTTCCGTTCCGTTTGCCGTACACGTCGCATTTTCGTCGGATACGTAGTTTACGAAGCTGTGACCGGCTTTACTGTCCGGAATTTCGCGGGTATCTGTTTTATCGCATTTTTCGCATTTTGCCGTTTCCGTCCCGTTTGCCGTACACGTCGCGTTTTCGTCGGATACGTATTTTACAAAACTGTGCGCGTGATTCAGACTGCCGAAATTGCAGGCGCAGAAAAATACCGAAACCATAACGGCAAGCACCGTTGATACTACCGATAAAAATATACGTCTTCTTTTCATTTTCGTCACCCCTTTCTATCCGTTTACAGCGATTTGAGCTGGTTTAATATTTTTTCGCGCATAGCGATATATTTTTCAAGCTTAGCGTGTTCGGCATCGACAAGCTTTTTGGGTGCTTTCGATAAGAAACCCTGATTTTGCAGTTTGCCGTCTGCGCGCGCAATTTCCGCTGTTACGTTTTCAAGCTCCGCCGAAAGTCTTGCCTTTTCCTTTTCGACGTCTACAAGCTCGCCCATCGGAATATACAGCGTACCTATCGGCAGAACCTTGGTTACGGCGTTTTCGCCCGCTTCCAATGCGGAAAATACGAATTTGATTTCACTTGCACCCGCAAGCTTTAAAATACTGCCCTCGTTTACGGTTATAAGCCGTTTACTTTCTGTAGTTATATATAAATGAACCTTTTTCGACGGCGGACAGTCTACTTCGGTTTTGACTGCGCGTACCGCCTTTATTATATCCATAATACCCGCAAAAGCCTGCGCGTCCTTTTTATAGGAAAGCTTTGCGTTGTACCTCGGAAATTCCTTCGTCATTATCGTGCCGTCGCTGTCGGGCAGACTTCTGTAAATTTCATCGGTTACGAAGGGAATTATCGGATGAAGAAGTTTAAGCGCGTTTTCAAGCACGAAAATGAGTACGGAAACCGCTCCGCTTCTCTTCGCCTCGTCCTCCGATTTCAATACGGGTTTTACAAGCTCGATATACCAGTCACAGAAATCCGACCACATAAAATCGTACATAGTCTGGCTGGCGATACCCAGCTCGAACTTGTTCATCGCAAGGGTTACATCGCGTATTACCGATTGCAGGCGGGAAATTATCCATTTATCCGCAGGCATAAGCTTTACGTCGGATATAGGCTTGATTTTAACGCCCTCGGCGTTCATAATAACGAAACGGCTTGCGTTCCATATTTTGTTCATAAAGTTACGGCAGGCTTCGACCTTTGCGTCGGAATAACGCGTATCGTTACCGGGAGCAACGCCCTGCAAAAGCGAAAATCTTAACGAATCGGCGCCGTATTTATCTATTACTTCGAGGGGGTCTACTCCGTTGCCCAGGCTTTTAGACATCTTCCTGCCCTGCTCGTCCCGCACGAGTCCGTGAATAAGCACGTCTCTGAAGGGTACGGCGCGCATATGCTCTAACCCCGAAAAAATCATTCTTGCAACCCAGAAGAAAATTATGTCGTAGCCAGTGACGAGCACGTCGCCGGGGTAGAAATATTCGAGGTCGGAAGTGTCTTCGGGATAACCCAGAGTAGAGAACGGCCAAAGCGCCGACGAGAACCAGGTATCAAGCACGTCGTCGTCCTGCGTAATATTTTTGCTTCCGCAGTGAGGACATACCGTTACATCCGTTTTGGAACAAATTTCTTTACCGCAGTCACCGCAGTACCAGACGGGAATTCTGTGCCCCCACCAAAGCTGACGGGAAATACACCAGTCCTTAACGTTCTCCATCCAATTGTAATAAATTTTGGAAAATCTTTCGGGAACAAAGGTTATTTTTTTATACGTTACGGCATCTATTGCCGGACGGGCAAGCTTTTTCATTTTGACGAACCACTGACGGGATACGAGAGGTTCGATAGTTGCCGAACAGCGGTAGCAATGCCCGACGTTATGCGTATGAGGCTGAATCTTTACGAGATAGCCGTCCCTTTTCAGCTCTTCAACCAGCTGTTTTCTGCACTCGTATCTGTCAAGCCCTTCATATTTTCCCGCATTATTATTCATCGTGCCGTCGTCGTTCATAACGCGAACCATCGGCAGATTATGGCGCAAGCCAACTTCGAAGTCGTTAGGGTCGTGCGCGGGCGTGATTTTGACAACGCCCGTACCGAACTCCATATCGGCGTGTTCGTCGCCGACTACGGGAATAGCCTTGTTTACTACGGGGAGAATTACGTTTTTGCCGATTAAGTGCTTATAACGCTTATCTTCGGGATTTACCGCAACAGCCGTATCGCCGAACATAGTTTCGGGACGGGTGGTTGCAACTTCCAGAAATTCTTCCGAGTTTTCAACGAAATATTTTATATGCCAGAAGCTGCCCGCCTCTTCCGCGTAGTTTACTTCTTCGTCGGAAAGCGTGGTCTTACAGTCGGGACACCAGTTTATTATACGGCTTCCCCTGTATATAAGTTTCTTATTATATAGATTAACGAAAACTTCCCTTACCGCCTTGGAGCACTTTTCATCCATAGTAAAGGTCAAGCGCGACCAGTCGCACGAAGAGCCTAATTTTTTAAGCTGTTCTACTATTCTGCCCGCGTATTTCTCCTTCCACTCCCACGCGCGCTTCAAAAAACCTTCGCGCCCGAGAGCCTGCTTGGAAAGACCTTCTTTTTTTAACTGTTCGACAATCTTAACTTCCGTTGCAATCGAGGCGTGGTCGGTACCGGGTAGCCACAGCGCGCAATAGCCCTGCATACGCTTAAAACGAACTATGGCGTCCTGCATAGTTTCATCCATTGCGTGACCCATATGAAGCTGTCCCGTAATGTTGGGCGGGGGCATCATAACCGTAAACGGAACTTTATTATCGTCGCGGACGGCGGTAAAGCATCCGCGCTCCTCCCAGTCGTTATAAAGTCTGTCCTCAAAAGCCTTAGGGTTGTAAGTTTTCTCCATTATATACCTCTGTGCGTTTATACGGTTTTATTATAAACCAAAACCCTTTGGTTGTCAAATATAACTTTAACCCGCATACTATGTATTATTAAATTTAACCGAATAAATTTCAGACGCAAAATCGAGTCCGTAATTTATCCGGTATTATCGATAAGGAGAAAACTTTGAAGAAATTAATTTCATTAATTACAGCCTCGCTTGTTGCGCTGGCTATTCCCCTCACTTTAATAGGTTGCGGAGGCAATAAAAAGACGATAAGAATAAACGAAGTAACCCATTCAATTTTCTACGCACCCCTGTATCTTGCCGACGCGCTGGGATATTTTAAGGATGAGGGCTACGACATAACCCTTACCAACGGCGGAGGCGCGGACGCGACTATGGCGGCAGTGCTTTCGGGCGGGGCGGACGTAGGCTTCTGTGGCCCCGAAGCGGCAATTTACGTAAATCAGGGCGGAAGCGACGACTCGCCCAAGGTTTTCGGTCAGCTTACAAAGCGCGACGGAAGCTTTCTGGTAGGCAGAACTCCCCAGCCCGATTTTAAATGGTCCGATCTGAACGGCAAAGAAATTCTTGCAGGCAGAAAGGGCGGAGTTCCCGCCATGACCTTCGAATACGTGGTTAAAAGCGGAAACATCGACTGCACCTTGAACTACGACGTAGCGTTCAATATGATGACGCCTGCGTTCGAGAGCGGCATTGCCGATTACTGTACTATGTTCGAGCCGGTAGCTTCCGAATATCAGGCGCAGGGCAAAGGCTATATAGTCGCTTCCGTAGGTCAGGAATCGGGCGAAATACCCTATACCTGCTTTATGGCAAAGCAAAGCTATATCAAAAATAACCCCGAAGCCGTAGAAGCGCTTTTAAGGGCCGTTACCAAGGCGGTTAAATATATCAACACTACCGACAGCGAAACGGTTGCGGAATACATTACCCCCTACTTCGACGGCACAAGCAAGGCAAGCATTAAAACCTCGGTTGAAAGCTATAAAGCTATTGACGCGTGGGTGACGAATATGGCGATGAAGGAAACCGCGTTTGAAAAATTGCAGGACGTAATTGAGCTTGCAGGCGAGCTTGACGCGCGCGCAAAATTCAATGACATAGTAATTACCGACACCGCGCAGAAAATTTACGAAGAAATTTATAAATAATGCTGAAATTTGAAAATATAACTTATACTTATCACACGAAAGAGGGCGAAACCACCGCCGTAAAGGACTTGTCGTTTACGGTTGAGGACGGACAGTTCGTTTCCGTTATCGGGCCTTCGGGCTGCGGGAAAACCACTATTTTATCGCTTGCGGCGGGACTTTTAGCCCCGTCGTCGGGTGAAGTTATTCGGGGCGGCGGCGAATTCGGATATATGTTGCAGCGCGACGCGCTTTTTCCCTGGCGGAGCGTTGAAAAGAATATATTCCTGCCGTTGGAGGTAAAAAAGCGCAACACCCCCGAAATGCGTGAAAAGGCAATTGCGCTTGCCGAAAAATACGGACTTAAAGACTTCCTTAAAAAAAGCCCGAACCAGCTTTCCGGCGGTATGCGCCAAAGGGTTGCGCTGATACGCACCCTGTCGGCCGAACCCGATATTTTAATGCTTGACGAACCCTTTTCCGCCCTCGACTATCAGACGCGTCTTGAAGTCTGCGACGACGTGCAGGGCATAATAAAAGGCGAAAAAAAGACCGCGCTTCTGGTTACGCACGATATATCGGAGGCAATCGCGCTTTCCGACAAGGTAGTGGTTCTGTCGTCGCGCCCCGCAAGGGTAGTTGCCGAACATAAAATAGAGTTCGGCGACGGCAGTCCCAAAAAGCGCAGAGAATGCCCCGAATTTTCACAGACGTTCGAAATACTCAGAAAAGAGCTGGGCATATAAACGAATAGTTCTGACTAAGGATACACCTATGAAAAACAAGAAAGACAATAATTTCTCAAACGAACATAAAGCGTATCTGAGAAAAGAAAGAAATAAAAAGATAATAATAACCGTTTCGAGAATACTCATTCTCGTCCTCATTCTGGGCATATGGGAGCTGTGCGCACAGGTAAAGCTTATTGACCCGTTTATAACCAGCTCGCCTTCACGCGTGATAAAAACGATAGGCGATTTGTATAAAAACGGAACGCTGTTTTACCATATCGGAATAACGCTTGCCGAAACTATTGCAGGCTTCGTAATAGCCGTAGTTTTCGGCTATGCGGTTGCGGTAGTGCTATGGGCAAGCGACAGCGTAAGAAAGGTGCTTGAACCGTATATCGTAGTACTCAATTCCCTGCCCAAAATCGCGCTTGGTCCGCTTATCATTATATGGATAGGCACAGGATATACGGCAATAATTTTTATGACCGTAATAGTATCCGTAATAGTGTGCATAATGAATATGCTTGCAGGGTTTATCGAGGTTGATAAAACTAAAGTAACCCTTATGCAGTCAATGGGCGCAAGCAAGCTTACTACTTTAAGAAAGCTTATAATGCCCGCCACTCTTCCCGCGCTTATGAACACACTTAAAGTTGCCGTTGGGCTTGCGTGGATAGGCTCGATTATGGGCGAATACATCGTTTCAAAAGCGGGACTCGGGTATTTAATAGTTTACGGCGGTCAGGTGTTCAAACTTGATTTGGTTATGACCGCGACCTTTATCCTCTGCGTGCTTGCAGGCGGAATGTACGGAATTATCGCAGTAATAGAAAAACGGTTTAACCGATAAACCTTACCGCTTAAACCTTACGTTTAATCGACATATCTTTAAACCTTACGTTTAATCGACGTATCTTAATTGCTTTTACGGTAAAACAACTTAATCGCATATCAAACGTAAACCTTACGTTTAATCGACGTATCTTAATTGCTTTTACGGTAAAACAACTTAATCGCATATCAAACGTAAATTATATAAAAAACAGCCTGCGCGTTTTAACGCGCAGGCTTACATTTTAATCTATTAAACATAACAAATAATCTGTTGATATGTCAAAAAACTCAGCCAAATTTATTAACACATCAATGCTTAGTTTTGAAGTCCCTTTTTCATATTGACAAACCGTATTGGTCGCTACTCCTATCGCATTAGCTAAATCGCATTGTTTGATACCTTGCGCCACTCTTAATTCTTTAATTCTTTTACCAATCTCTTTCATATTAATTTCTTTCATACAGATATTTTACTATATCTGCGAAAAAATAGTTGACATTTCTGTGTTACAGAATTATACTAAATATATCTGTAATACAGAAATTAATTTCAGAGGTACGAATATGGAAGATTCGATTATTTATGATTATCTTGACCCTAAAATGCTGTACCCTTACCGCGAAGAACTGAAAAAGGCTGACGGCAGCCTTACAAATTGGGAACGCGAAGAGAAGGAAAAGCTTGTAAAGTCACTGAACGAAGAACAGAAAAAATTACTTGACACCTACCTGCACAGTTTAAGCTTGCTTGAAGAAGATATTGATTTGCAGGTAGGAATAAGAACGTTGAATTACGGCATTAAAATAGGTATGCGGCTGCAACGTTCGTTAAAGGATTTATAATTATTTCGAAGAAAAAAAACGACTATGAATAAAAGAAAAAATCCTTCAAAATGAAGGATTTTTATTTTAATATGCCCTTGCAAAGTATACTAAGCTTTGCGCTTTTTTACCGCAAACGGCGCATTTTTTTGCAACTCCGTCGGCGATAACCCTTGCCGTTGCGTTGGTTTCCGCTTTGATTTTATCTTCGCATTCGCGGCACCCGCACCAGCCCGCTTTTACGAAATTGCCCTTTTCAACGCCGTCTGAAATTCCTTCAAGGCTGTCTGCCGTAACGATACGGTTATCGCGCCTTACACGCGCCGCTTCAAGCATATCCTTCTGTACGGCAGTTAAAAGCTTTTTAACTTCTTCCTCTATGCCGTCCAGAGAATACTCTTCCTTGCTAAGTGTGTCACGACGGAAAATAAGAGCCTTGCCCGCTTCAATATCGCGGGGCCCTATTTCTATTCTTAAAGGAACGCCCTTAAGCTCCCACTCGTTAAACTTCCAGCCGGGGCTTGCGTCGCCGTCGTCGAAAACAACTCTTACGCCCGCTTTTTCAAGCTGAGCTTTAACTTCGGCGCACTTTTCCAAAACACCCGGCTTCTTCGAGGCAATGGGAACGATTACAGCCTGTACGGGTGCGACTACGGGAGGAAGCACAAGGCCGCGCTCGTCGCCGTGAGCCATAATAAGCGCACCTATAAGTCGGGTCGATACGCCCCAGCTTGAAGTATAGACAAGCTTCTGCACCCCGTCCTTATCCAGAAATTTTATATCGAAAGCCTTTGCGAAGTTCTGACCAAGATAGTGCGAGGTACCAGCCTGCAAGCTTTTGCCGTCCTTCATCATAGCTTCCATTCCGTAGGTTGCCACCGCGCCTGCGAATTTTTCTTTTTCCGTCTTTTTACCGCAGATTACGGGAATAGCAAGGCAGTTTTCGGCAAACTCTTTATACACGCCGAGCATTTTCATAGTTTCCTCTTCCGCTTCCTCTTCGGTTGCGTGCGCGGTATGCCCTTCCTGCCATAAAAATTCGGAAGTTCTGAGGAACGGGCGCGTGGTCTTTTCCCAGCGCATTACGTTGGCCCACTGATTTATAAGTACGGGCAAATCGCGGTACGACTGTATCCATTTGGAATACATACTGCCGAAAATCGTTTCGGAAGTGGGGCGGATTGCCAAAGGCTCGGCAAGCTCTTCCCCGCCTGCGTGGGTTACTACGGCAACCTCGGGCGCGAAGCCTTCTACGTGTTCCGCCTCTTTTGTAAAAAAGCTCATAGGAATAAGCAGAGGGAAATAAGCGTTTTTGTGCCCCGTAGCCTTAAAACGCGTATCAAGCTCGTGCTGAATATTCTCCCAAATCGCATAGCCGTAAGGGCGGATGACCATAGTGCCCTTTACGGGGCCGTAGTCTACAAGTCCCGTCTTTATAACCACGTCTGTATACCAGCGGGGAAAATCCTTTTCAATATCAGCAATTTGTTCTACAAAACTTTCTTTTGCCATAGAATTACCTTTAATAATTTTAATTATTCAAATTTTATCATACGCCGTTAAAAAATGCAACCCTTTTCATTTTTATTGCGCAAATACTTGAAATAAGTTTAAAATTATTATATAATACGTATATGAACAAATACGGGCATCTGAAAAGCGGAACCGACGTGCGCGGTGTTGCCGTCGGCGCGAATATTACTCTTACAGACGAAGCGGTGCGCGCAATAAGCAGTGCGTTCGTTAAATGGCTGAGCAATAAAAGCGGGAAAACCGCGTTTAAAATTGCCGTCGGCAACGACAGCAGAATTTCCGCACAGCGCATTTTGAACTGCGTAAAAGAAGGAATTTTATCGAGCGGAAGCGACCTCGTTTATACGGGGCTTTCCTCCACTCCGTCTATGTTCATACTTCTGAAAAAATCAGATATGCGCTGTGACGCTTCGGTTATGATTACCGCTTCGCACCTGCCTTACGACAGAAACGGGCTTAAATTTTTTACGCCCGACGGCGGACTGGATTCACCCGATATAGACGAAATTTTAAGCATTGCCGATAGCGGAGATTTTTTAAGCGGAAGCGGAAATTACAGCGAAAAACAATTTATGGACGAATATTCCGACCTGCTGGTTGATACCGTCCGCAAAAGCTGTTTATCGGATACCCCCTTGAAGGGCAAAAGAATTATCGTTGACGCGGGCAACGGCGCAGGCGGGTTTTTTACCGAAAAAGTGCTGAAACCGCTGGGAGCGGATACCTCGGGCAGTCAGTTTTTGGAACCCGACGGATACTTTCCCAACCACATTCCCAACCCCGAGGATAAGAATGCGATTGACAGCCTTGCAAAAGCAGTGCATAAATACGGCGCCGATTTGGGAATAATATTCGATACCGACGTTGACAGAGCGGGCGCGGTTGACGCAAGCGGGAAAGAAATTAACCGCAACCGCCTTATCGCAATGCTTTCGGCGATACTTTTAAAGGATAAAAAGGGTGTAATAGTAACCGACTCGGTCACAAGCGACGGACTGAACTCGTTTATCGCCAGTCTTGGCGGAAAACACCTCCGCTATATGCGCGGTTACAAAAACGTAATTAACAAATGCAAAGAGCTGAACGCCGACGGAATATATTCCCCCCTTGCGATAGAAACCTCGGGGCACGCCGCTTTTATGGAAAACTACTTCCTTGACGACGGCGCTTACGTAATAACGAAGCTTTTGATTTCGCTTGCGAATCTGAAGGACGGCGAAAAGCTTACCGATTTAATTGCCGGTTTGCCCGAGCCCGTTGAAAGCGACGAGGTGCGCATTTCGTTTTCCGAACCCGATAATTTCCGCGAAAAGGGCGCTTCGGTTATAAAAGATATTGAAAAGCTTGTAAAAGAGGATAAGCTCCTCCGACTTTCGTCAGACAACTTCGAGGGCGTGCGCGTGAACTTCTGTAAGGGCGAAGGCGACGGCTGGTTCCTTTTGAGAATGAGCCTGCACGACCCCGTTATGCCGATAAACCTTGAAAGCTCGTCTTCGGGCGGAAATAAAATAATAGCCGAAAAGCTTTTGTATATGCTTTCCCGCTATACATTCTTAAACACTGAAAATTTATATAAATATATACATAATTAAAGGAGAAATATATGAATTTAGCTAAAAAGAGCGTCGACGCAATAAGAATACTTTCGGCGGAAGCCATTCAACGAGCAAATTCAGGTCACCCCGGTATTTGCCTGGGCGCGGCTCCCATCGGATACGAAGTGTTCGCCGACTTTTTGAATTTCAGCTATAAAAATCCCAAATGGGATAACCGCGACAGGTTCGTACTGTCGGCAGGTCACGGCTCTATGCTTTTATACTCCCTTCTTCACCTCTTCGGCTACGGCGTCAGCAAAGAGGACATTATGGGTTTCAGACAGTTCGGCACGAAAACGCCCGGGCATCCCGAGTACGGAGTTACCGACGGCGTCGAGGTTTCGACGGGTCCCTTAGGGCAGGGCGTTGCTAACGCAGTGGGCTTTGCGGTTGCGGAAGCGCACCTTGGCGCAATGTTCAACAGACCCGATTTTCCCGTCGTAGACCACTTCACTTACGTTTTGTGCGGTGACGGCTGTCTCGAAGAGGGTATCGGTTACGAGGCCTGCTCCTTTGCGGGAACGCAGAAGCTCGGCAAGCTTATTCTGTTATACGACAGAAACAACATAACGATTGAAGGAAATATAAATACCACATTCTCGGAAGATCCCGCAACGAGATTTACCGCACAGGGCTGGCAGGTATTGCGCGTAAACGACGCAAACAATTTGGCGCTTTTGAAAGCGGCGTTAAACCGCGCAAAAAGCGATTTGACCCGACCCACGATTATTATCTGCAATACGGTAATAGGCTACGGCTCGCCTATGGCGGGAAGCGCCGAAATACACGGCACCCCCCTCGGCGACGAGAATATCGCAAAAACCAAGGAAATGCTCGGCTGGGACGAAGAGCCCTTCACTGTTCCCGACAGCGTAAAAGAACACTGCCTTAAAATTGCGGACGCCAAGCTTAAAAAGGAAAAGGAATGGCTTGAACTTTTCTCGAAATACGAGCAGGAATATCCCGAGCTTGCCGAAAAGTACAAGAAATTTATGTCGGGCGCAGACCCCGATTTCGGCGATTATAACGAAATTTTCAATTTCCCCAAACCCGAGGCTACGCGTGTTTCGGGCGGTAAAGTTTTGAACAAGCTTGCAAACAATATGACAAACCTTATGTCGGGCAGTGCAGATCTTTCGCCCTCCACAAAAACGGAGCTTAAAGGCAAAGGATATTTCTCGCCCGACAGCCGCGAGGGATGCAATATCCACTTCGGAATACGCGAACACGCTATGGGCGCTATCTGCAACGGTATTCAGCTTCACGGAGGACTCAGGGTTGCCTGCTCTACCTTCTTCACCTTCTCCGACTATATGCGCGGGGCGGTGAGAATGAGCGCGATTATGGATATTCCCGTCGTGTACGTATTTACGCACGACTCGATAGGCGTCGGCGAGGACGGCCCCACGCACCAGCCGGTTGAACACCTCGTATCGCTCCGCGCCATTCCCAATCTGAAAGTATTCCGTCCCTGCGACGGCAAGGAAACGGGCGCTGCGTTTATGTCTGCGTTCACCAACAACAGCCCCACTGCCATTATCCTTTCAAGACAGAACGTTCCCCAGTACACGAGTACGGGACTTCAGGCTATGACGGGCGGATATACGATTTCAGATTACGACGAAGCACCCGACGTTCTGCTTATTGCGACTGGCGCAGAGGTTGAGCTTTGCGTAGGCGCACAGGAAATACTTGCGGAAGAAGGAATTAAGGCAAGAATAGTTTCGATGCCCTGCGTTGAAGAATTTGAAAAACAGACCGACGAATACAAAGAACACGTTATTCCCCCTCAGGTTAAGGCAAGAGTGTGCATAGAAGCGGGTTCTCCTTACTCCTGGTATAAATACGCGGGTGATTGCGGTGAAATAGTTGCAATGGATACGTTCGGCGCCTGCGGAAAAGCGGAAGAGCTGTTTGAGCACTTCGGCTTCACGAAAGAGGCTATCGCTAAAAAGGCAAAAGCTTCGCTTGAAAAAGTAAAAGCAATGCAGAATAAATAAAATACGCTTATATAAAAACGGCTTCCCTTTTGGGAAGCCGTTTTAGACTGTAAAAGAAAAGCTCCCGATTTAAGCGCGGGAGCTTTAAGCTTTATTTAAGAAACAGGAGCTAATACGAGATAATAGAGATTAAACGCAGTACTCTTAGTTATCGTGTAGTCACCTGCTTCAAGTTCAACGGTGATTACGTTATCTCCGTTGACGGACTCGCTTGAATATGCGGTGTCGTTAATTTTTACTTTACCCACCTTATCGACGTACAGCGACAATTTCATTTTTTCGGATATTGTGAACTTAATTGAAGTAGCCGACTCCATCTTTAATCCGGAAGTCAAAGTCTGCCCAGTTGCGTTAATTGTAACAGTATTTTTAGTGGTAGTATTACCCGATACGCTGATTGCCGAATTGCTTGCTTTGTTATCCACAAACGTAGAAGTTATTGCGCCTGCAATCGGAGGATCTGTGGGATTGGGATTGTCGGGATTATCCGGCTTGTCGGGGTCGGGATCGACGGGATCGGTACCTGTGTTACCGCCCGAAGAACTGCCTGCCCCTTCACCGATTTGTACAACACTCGTCTTATAGTTTGAGACTGCCTCCTTTAATTCGGGAATAATAGCGTAATTCGCATCTTCTACTTCGTTGTCGAACTCATACTTCAAATCACCGCCGTCAATTCTGCCCGCGTATCTTTGAACGGTTTCTTTCGCCTGCTCGGCAGATTCCACTTCGTATTTATAAAAGTCGGAAGCAGTGTCGAAGTTATTATAAGTCGTTCCGCCCGACTTCGTCTTTACAGATGAGGGAACTTTTTCATCGCGGCTTGACGCTTCGTAGCAGTCAAAATCGGCTGCATTTGTTTCACTGTAAGGTCTTAACCTCGTATTAGGGCTGTCGTACGTATTGCCGAAAGCTTTGATAATACCACCGCTTTCACCGGAGAACGTACCCTCGCCGTCAAGAATATCCGTACCTTGCAACGAACTCATCATAGGCCGCATCATAGCAGTTGAACGGAAATAGTTATTTTCAACGAATGCGCTTGCACCCATAGTCACACCTACGCCGTACTTCGCGTTTCCGTCGAAATAGTTATTGAAAATATGAACGGTTGCCGTTCTTATTCTCGGATGACGGCTATCGGAATGGTCGTACCAGTTGTGGTGGTAAGTGATGCGATTATCGGTCTTTTCACTCTTCATTCCCTGCAAATTGCATTTACCGCAGTCCCAGAAGTGGTTATACGAATGAGTTATGAGCGTCGAGCTTTTAGTGTCAAGCGCACCGTCACCCTTGGCTTTGTCGCCGCTGCCGCCCTTGCCGTAGAATATGTCGTTATTGTGCATCCATAAATGTTCATTGTCGGTATCGATTGAAATACCGTCGTCCATACAGTTGAGAATGCCGAGGTTTCTTACCTCCACGTTATTACAGGCACGCAATAACATACCGAAATCTTTTATAGTACCGTCACTGCCTATTCCTTCAATAGTTATGTCGCCGGCGCCTTTAATCTGCAAGCCTTCGGCTGAACTCGATATATGGTCGAGGTCGTCCCTCGTTACCGTACCTACGATACGGAAGCAGAGCGGAGTGGTATCCCCCGAAGCTTCACGCGCGTCAAGTATCGACTGGAAGCCGACGGCTTCGACGGGTTTACCCTTTTTATTGACGGTCGCTTTTACCGTCTTTGCGGTAGCCGAAGTAACGTAGAATACCTGCGCTCCCTTTCTCAGCGTACCGTCGTCGTTATACGCGCCGGACGCAGTTCCGCCTACGAAAGCGTAACCGAAACGCTGATGCGATTTGACGGGAATATTCTTAGCTTCAGAAACAAATTTATCTTCCGCCTCGGTACCGTCGTTATTTACGGGAACAACCTTGAAATCGTACGTACCCTTTGCAAGACCTACCGCATCCGCGCGAAAATAAGTAGAATATTTACGAACGAGAGGTGCGTCAAGCTTGGCAGTGTACGCCGTATCGGCTGAAGCTTTTACGTATACGTTGTACCATTTTGCGTTTGCATCGATTTCCCAGGTTACGTAAGCCGCTTCCAACTCGTTCGAGGAGCATTTTATAATTTTAACAGCGCCTTCCAGTGGCTTATTTTCAATTACGGGAGGATCGGGGTCGGGATCAGGGTCCGGACTGGGATCAGGATTAGGATCGGGGTCCGGATTAGGACTGGGATCAGGATCGGGGTCGGGGTCCGGATTAGGATCGGGGTTGGGATCGGGGTCGGGATCTACGCCGATTATCGGATCATCACCCTTCCCACCGTCACCGTTGCCCGTTTCGTTACCGCAACTTCCGCAACCGGCAAACGAAAAAATACTTACACCTGCCACGAGCGTAGCGAGGATTTTCATCAAAAGCTTATTTTTCATCAAACCACCCTTGATCTGATAATTCTGATTAAAAATTATAAATTATCAAACTATCACTATTATATAATATATAACATATTTTGTCAACTGTTAACATTTAGTAAAAATAATATTTAAAGCCCGCACGGAAGCGCGGGCTTTTTTAATTTGCGTAAACGTTATTCGTATATTACGATCGAATCGATAGAAGCTTCGCCAATGCACCTTAATTCAACGCTGTGCTTTCCTTTCTGCAAGGTTGCGCAAAGATACGTCATCGGAGTAGGTCCGTTATCGGTCTTTAATTTAATAGAATCTACCTTTTTGCCGTCAATATATACTTCGAAATTTTTACCGAAATCGGCAGAAGACAGGAAACCTATTCTCGAACCGTTGAACGAAAACAGAAGCTTTGCGTCTTTTTTACCGACGTAAACGTGACCGAAAGTGCTGAATGCCTGCTCTATCTTCCAATCGCCGCTGAAAATCAGATTTGAGTTGTCGGGATTGATATTCGTACCGCCACTGATTTCGTTGATATGCCACATTTCGAGTTCACGTACAATGATAAACTTATTCATTGACTGCGTGATTTCTACTTTGTAATATCTTAAATCCGTTTCATCGAAATCAAGCGTCTGCGCGTTTCTGTTGCGCGTAAGATCCGAATACTCTTTAATCAGAGTGTAATTTATACCGTCAACACTGCCGTAAAGATTCAGCGCTTTCGGGAAACAAGCGTCCGCCCTGTCCTGACTGTAAAGAACAAGACGGTTTACGCTGTAAACTTCGCCGAGGTCAACCACGAGAGTAAAAGGGTTTTGAGCATTAACGCCACCGTTGGTATGAAGCTGTAATGCATTTCCCGAATCTCTTATACCGTCAACTACAACCTGCAAATCACTGCCGCCCCAACTGGTTGTATTCAGATTGAGGTTTTTACACTGATCTTCTACGACTTTTTGCGTACCCACGCCCACCTGAACGTTATCTACGTAATTATAATTATAACTGCGCTTATAGAAATAGTCGGATTCGAAACCGCTGTTATCGGTAAATTCGTAAGAATTTCTGTAAGCGTTTACGTACGGCTGACTTTTTTCGGTTACCGTAGGGGCAATAAGACGCGATTCCGTCAAAGACGTTACTTCCGCCTGCGTCGACTGCACGCGTTTACCGCCGGATATTTTGTAGTACTCGACAGCTCCGTCTTTGCGGTTCACTTCAACCGCAACGGGGTTGCCGTTCAAATCGTTGTACGTTATTTCGGTATAACTGTAATTTTCAGCGTCTGCGCTTTCCACTTCCTGATTGTTCGCAGCGTAGTGCTTTTCAACCATCGTGAACATTGTTTGCGTCCATTGGCGCATACCTACGCCGATAAAACTTGCCACCGGTGACGACTGAACGATAAGTATTTCCTTAATATATATCCAGGTATGGGCTTCAAGAGTTAAATCGAAATAGGTATTTTCATCGTCGGGACGGAAAAGATAAGTCTTCCCACCTGGCGCGGCAGGGCTGTCTTTCGTAATTTTTGCTCCGAATTTGTAGGTTTTACCGCCGTCATCGGAATAGTACAGCGCACAGTTCGTACGTCCGCGCAGATAGATACGGTATTTACCCTCTTCTTCGAAATAGAGCTTGCCGTCTAACACGTCAACCGTGTTCTCGTGCAGGAAGAAATGTTCGGGCGCGTCCGGATATTTGTTACGGTTAGCCTCGTTATCGGGGTAGTACCAAATATCGGTGTTGACGTTCTGCGTCGGATTAGAATGTTCAATCTGCTCTACAGAAGTATATCCGCTGAAATTATTGCCGAACGCTTCCGTCGCGTCAGTGTACATTTTATCTGCCGAGTACGCGTACGTCATTCTTTCAAGCGTTGACTTATTTAACTCACGCGATAATTCAAATTCAAGCACCAGATCTACGTCGTTGACTTTGAAAGCGTTATCGTCTTTTTTAATCTCAAGCGTTACTACTATCTGTCCCGAAGTTTCGGAATTATCGTTTACATCGGGAGTATATTTAAGATTTAAATTATCCGTAATTTCAAGCTTGCCGTGCGCGGGGCGTGTTACTTTCTTTACTTTGTAAGTAAATCCGTCTGGAATTACGATACTTCCGCCTGCATACTGTCCGCCGGGTGCGCTGTATTTTGAAAGATCGATTTCAAAAGGCACGTCGTGCGAAATAACGTACGGCTGCATCGTTTTGATATATTTTGTAGCACCGTCGACAGTAATACTCCTACCCGTCTGGTATACGCAGGATACGGGAACGAACATAGGATACGACGAATCTGCGTTATTCGTAATACCCGTACCTTTTAATATATCGTTGAAGTAGTAGTACATATTGTTATGCGTAACTTTCTGCCAAGCATTCATATAAGCCGCATAACTCTGTCCGCCTCCCGCTACCTTTGCCTGAATAAAGTTGTGCGGCCCGAAATTATGAAGAAGGGTTGCATAAAGCGCAAGTCCCTGATTGCCGTTGCTGGGATTTTCGCCGTCACGGGCAATTTTCAAAGTCTCCTCCAACGCCCAGGTTGCACTGGTATAGTTGTTCCAACCACCCAACCCCTGCGAGCCGTAGCCTATAATACCCCTCTTAGAGGATATTTTAGTAAACAGCGCATACGATACAAGGGTCATTGCATTATTGGTAACCTCACCGCCGTTGCCGACTCCGTAGCCCTGGAAATTGTGGTGATATTCGTGGAAGTTACCCCATCCCCCGGAAGTAACTATCGTGTTATAATTGAGTGAATTCGCCATCCAGCCTTCGGGGCAGTTGACCGAACTCCTGCCGGGGAACGCAACCGCCGCGCCCGCCGCAACGAACGGCTCGTAAAGGAATACGATACCCTGGTTTGAACCGGTAGTTGTAACCGAAGCAACCTTTTCCCAAAGAACCGCGGCCTTGTAAAGGTCGTCATAAGAGTAGCTCTGCGCATAATATTTCGACCCCGAATGAAGTACGCCGTAGTTCCATACTTCCAAATCGAAGTAGGGTGCGGAACAGTTTTCTTTTAATCTGTTATATTCTTCCTTGGTCGTATAACCTAAAATAAAATGAGGATACTCCACACCGCCCGAAATAGTAGCGGTAAAGCTGGCGCCCGAGTTACGGATATATAACGGACCTCCGATAAACGAGCCCACGTAAGCAGTCCATTCGTCAGCGGATTCGTCGTAAACGGCAGTATTTTTATTTACCTGCATCGTATTCAGAAGATGGGGAATACGGGGCATATTTTTAGCGGCCCATATATTGTTGGCCTGGCCGTTATAAAGCGCCTGACCGATATGTACCGTCAAACCGCCGGTAGCGTTCATATCGGCACCGGATAACTTTATCGTTATAACTTCGCCTGCGGGGGCGTATATGCCCGTTACACCGTAACCTCTGTAACCGCGGGGACGCATTTTTACGATTTTGGTAACACCCGCCTCTTCGGGATCCACATCACCGCGGTAAAGCCCTACGGAAGCCGTATGCTGATAAAGCTGTCTGCCCGTAGCATTCTCTTCGGTCGCGGGACGCGTTCCGCTGTAAAGATAGCCGTTCTTATCCATCCAGGTATAACCGCCGCCCCCCGCGTTTGCAGTACCAGTCGCAGTCAAAGCGCTCGACTCTCTGATGAGTGCGTTCTTCGCATTAGTATCTACGTTAAGATTTTTTCCGTAAACGGGATATGCGGGAAGTCCGCCGTTACTCATTTCGGCTACAGGTTTATTCCTTGCAACGTTACCGTCCGTTACTTCACCGTAAAAACCTACGGCAGTTGCATTGGCATATTCGTTTTTGACTGCGTTGTCGAGAACGGAGCCGTCGACGGTAGTCGGTTCAAGTAACGTCGTTTCTTTTGAAACGGGTTTTTCTACGGGAACTTCGCCCACCCCGTCTACTACTTCGATTGTATCGCCCTTGTCGCCGTCACAGGAACATCCGACAGCGCCGAAGCACATAACAATTGCCGATAAAACCGAAACACCGGCAACCAGAATCTTTCGCCATTTAATAGGTTTTGAATAGTTGCTTTTCTTCACTGTAAAGTCTCCTTATTCCTATTTTCTTTACTAAATTATATGCCGTATCCAATCCGGATACCGCAAGTATTATACTATAAACGGCAATTAAAGTAAAGCAAAAGCAGACAGCTAAAATAAGCTGTCTGCTTGTCACATTTTTTAGTGATTTTTTACTTTCGCTATAAATCAGATATTACTTACGTCACTGCCAACCGTACAATTTACTGTATACTCGGCAGAGTGTATATCCCAGTTCTCGAATTTACGTATCGCATTCCACTGTTCTTCGGTGCCGTTAAAGATAATTTCTTCAAGGCTTGTGCAATACCAGATAGCCCTCGAATCGATATAAGTTATACTATTTTGTAAAGTTATTTTCTGCAATGCGCTACATCCATAGAACATACCGTCGCTGATTTTCGTTAAGCCGTTGCCGACAACCGCGCTTGTAAGGCTGTCGCAGGATTCAAACGCAAATTCACCTACGCTTTTCACTCCGTCGGGTATATTTATACTTTCAAGCTTGTTGCAATTATGAAAAGCATAATCCCCAATACTTTCAACACCGCTTCCGATACCCACCCTTACAAGATTTACGCAATCATAAAAAGCATACGCGCCGATTGCCGTCACTTTATAGGTAATAGAAACACTCGTTATATTCTCGCAGCCGTAGAAAGCGTATTGTCCTATTTCGTAATTTTCACCTCTATATCCCAAAGGCAGCTGTAATTCTGTTTCGCTACCCGTATATTCGACGAGATAAACTTTATCGTTCAAAGTATAAAAGGCGTAGCCGTCGTCGGTATAATTTAAACCGCTCGGCTCGTTTTCGTCAGTGAAAACTTTGAGCGCGTACATACCAATCATACCATGAGTAGCAGTCCAGTCGTCGCCACCGGTCACAATTTCCAAATCGGAAAGATTGTAAATCTCCCACAATTTAACACAGCCGGAAAACGCGTAGCTATCTATTTTCGTTACGTTTTCGGGAACAGTAAAGCTATGTAAACCTGTGCAACCCGAAAAGGCCGAATTACCGATTGAAGTAATGCTGTCGGGCAATATAACGTTTGTCATATTAACGCGGTCTTTGAACGTGCCGGAACCTATTGCAGTTACCGTCTGCGGTACGGTCACTTCTCCCTTTATACTTATAGGAACATAAATAATTTCCGTCAACGCCTTGTTATAAAGCACTCCGTCAATGGTAGTAAATACGGTATTGGCTTCGTCTGCCGCAATGCTTTCGAGTGCAGTGCAACCAATGAGCTGTGACTCATCGAAAACAGTAACGCTTGCAGGCAACTTTATACTTACAAGCTCTCTCATAAGATAAAATGCGAAATTACCTATACTTGTAACAGGCTTTCCGTTAAATTCGGATGCAACAACAACTTCCGTTTTCGCCTTTTCAACAAGCGCGGCGTAAATCCCCACGACGGTATAGCTCTGACCGTCATCGCTTATACTGTATTGTACTCCGTCCTCCGTAACGGTGACGGTAATGCTGTCGCTGACCCCGTCCGCAGTTGCCGTAACGATAGCTATGCCCTGGGATAAAGCGGTAACTTTTCCGTTGTCGACGCTCGCCACTTCAGGCAAATCTACCGACCATTCAACTTCGGAAGTTGAATTCTCGGGATAAATAGTGGCAGTAAACGTTTCTTCACCGCCCACCGCGAGCGTAATTTTATCCACCGCCCCGGAATTACCGTCGTGAATATTAACCCAATCGGCAGGCTGCTTTACCGTTACTGTACAGGCGGCTTCGATTCCGTTAACCATAACGGTAACCTTAGTCGTACCCTGCGACGTTGCGGTAACGTTGCCTGTCTCATCCACACTGGCGATATTTACATCCTCGGACGACCAATAAACTTCCGAATAAACAGCGGTTTCGGGAAGGACCGAAACGGTCAGCTTTTCGCTTTCGCCTACGTTGAGCGTAAGCTCGGTTTTGTTTAGCGTAACGCCTGTTACTTTGTTCTCGTTTGATTTACCGAAACACGCTGTAAAACCTAATGCACAAAAAATTGCGCACACGCATAACAAAAGAGTAATTGTAATTTTCTTTTTCATAAAATACCTCCGTTTAAATCGAGAAGCACGCAAAAAACACACTTCACTACATTATTAAGACGAATCCAATTCCTCTTTTTTACGCAAAATTTTATTTTTTAATAAAAAAAGAGCCTGTCGGACAGGCTCCGCTTTATTACGTTATCTATGAAAAAAGTTTATCGAATATATCCGTATAATTTTCTTCAACGGTCAATAAATCAATTTCATACACTATATGTTTGTATTCCGCAAACGCTTTAGTCGAATACAAGCCGTCGTATTCTGTTTTATATTTTATTTCAATTGAATTTACGTAATACAGCTCATAATCTTTAAAATAATCGTATTGCTTAAATGCTTCATCATAAAAACTAACGCTTAAAATAAATCCGTTATCCTCATCAGACAGGTCTACATTTCAAAATAACAAAGCTCTCAAACCATAATTGCACCTCTAATCACTCGTCATCCGTTTCACTACATTTCAAAATAACAAAGCTCTCAAACGTGACAGCTAACACACATATAATATTGATAGTTTCACTACATTTCAAAATAACAAAGCTCTCAAACTTTCTTTGAGCTTCCGTTCAAGCTCTTCCAGTTTCACTACATTTCAAAATAACAAAGCTCTCAAACGAATCAGCGCGACGGGTAATAAAGCCGTCAGTTTCACTACATTTCAAAATAACAAAGCTCTCAAACGGCGTTAAAACGCTTGCAACCGGCGAACGCGTTTCACTACATTTCAAAATAACAAAGCTCTCAAACAAACAGGATTTCAAACCGCCGAAGAGCCTGGTTTCACTACATTTCAAAATAACAAAGCTCTCAAACTGAAAGGCGTTCGGGTCGGCTTCCTTGTAAGTTTCACTACATTTCAAAATAACAAAGCTCTCAAACTGTATCGCGGCATAGAATAGACGACGCCATGTTTCACTACATTTCAAAATAACAAAGCTCTCAAACATATGAGATTATACACTCTCTCACAATAAAGTTTCACTACATTTCAAAATAACAAAGCTCTCAAACAATTGAATCAGAAGACTGCGTATAATAATAGTTTCACTACATTTCAAAATAACAAAGCTCTCAAACACATATCAAGCAAAACGGACGGGCGCACGCGTTTCACTACATTTCAAAATAACAAAGCTCTCAAACTGAAAACGACCGACGCAAACAAGCCCATAAGTTTCACTACATTTCAAAATAACAAAGCTCTCAAACAATCTTATGAATACGCTTGCTAAGGCAATGGTTTCACTACATTTCAAAATAACAAAGCTCTCAAACGAAAATATCGAGTTGCAAATATACTTTAATGTTTCACTACATTTCAAAATAACAAAGCTCTCAAACCGCCGTATTCCAACACTTGCGATAAAGGCAGTTTCACTACATTTCAAAATAACAAAGCTCTCAAACTCGTATGGGCGATTGTGAGTTGTTTTACTAGTTTCACTACATTTCAAAATAACAAAGCTCTCAAACCTCAAATTGCATTCAAAAGCTCGTACTGCCGTACGGTTATTTTCTTCATCATATCACTTTTTACCAAAATTTTCAACTATTTCACACAAATCGTCCGTAATAATTATTGCACGTTCCTTAGGCAAAAGATTTCGCTTTTTAGAACTTTCAATTAAAAGTAGCCCAATATTTTGCAAAACACAATGCTGATAAAGCAAAGTCAAATTCTCATCCGACAAGATATCTTTCAACCCGATAAAAATAAAAAATTTAATGTTCTTGAGTTCGGTAAAGATATTTATATAGCAAATCAATTTTTCTAAAAACGACTCGTAAACTTTTGTCGGCTTTACGTTACATACCTTTAATAAGTCTTCCAAAACCAATTCGGAATAATCCAATGAAAAGTCAACCGTTTGACAAATCGACTGTAAAAAAACACCGATTTGCGCATTAAGAGCGTTAAACTTCACTATAAATTCGCCGTCTAAAAAATTTTTCTGCAACTTTTTGTATAACATATTTAAAATTTTTCTATCCGATAATTCAAATGAAAAGACACTTAAAAGCAATTCTCCGAATTTATTCGGTTGCAATTGCGTTACTCCATCCCAAAAAGTAAAATCGGATTGTTCACCTTCCATTGCTTTTTGCAATTCACATACAGTTTTAAAATATTCATCCGGATTTTCTATAATTAATAGCAAAACATTTTCGGGCGATATTTCGATTTTAGTTTGATAATAAGGGTTTGCTACAGTTATCATATCTCAATAATCCTATCTAAGCTTTCTTCAACGATCGTTTGTTTTTCCCCTACCAGATATTCAATACGGCAAAATTGATTTTCCGTAACTTCAAGCAATTCTACGATTCCCTCGGGCGGAAGATTTTTTGCAACTTTTTCTTTAACTGCAATACTTGTAACGTTGTTTACGACCAATCTCGAATACACTGATTTTTGCATCATTATAAAGCCGTTTTTAATAAGAAATTTATGAAACACGGCATAATCGTGCCTATTTTTTGCCGTTTCCATAGGCAAATCAAAAAATAACAATAATCTCATAAACCTATTATTCATTAAAACTTATAACTTTGGGAAAACAAATCAAAGATTCATCATTCTTTTCCATAGCTCCCATTACACTGTGAACGTATTGCCTGATAGCAATATCGAGTGTTGTTTTTTTATCGTTAATAACAGTCTGATAATTCAAAATATTTACCATTTTCTTTTTAAAAGCTTCGTCTCCGAATTCCAAAGAGAATGCAGTAAAATCTACCACAGGACGCAACGGCTCCATTAAATCACAGGAAAGGTTAAACGGATTAAATTCATTGTCATGCCAAATCCCGAGTTGTGTCAGATATCCGCAAGCTACAATCTCCCTATTGAAAATTGACAGCAATATCGCATATCCATAATTCAAGCAACCATTAATGAACCCGCCCGAACGGCGATTTTCACCTGACGGCATCATACAATTAAAATATACTTTTGCCGCATGTCCCTCCCTATTTGAAATATCTCCTAACTGTACGTCGTTTTTATAATTGTTTAACAATTCATATTCGGAAGAAAAACCGTACTTTAAAAGATTTCCGGCCTGATTTTCAATCTTTTGTTTAATTATTGCCCGCCAAACACTACGTTTTGTATCTTCCTGCCACATTAACTGTGTTTTATATCGTTTAGACGTATTGTGCGCGCCATAATATGGAATCAGTTCGGATTGAGGATTATTTTTTTCGTCGCAAAAAATAACTTTGACGTTATTTTTCATTAATTCGCACAGAAGTGCGGCCGTAAGCGATATTGCGGTACTTTGAATAATAATTGTATTTATTTCATTTAAAATAATTCTTCGTTCCTGCTCTCCGCGAATAATTAAATAATTTAAACGAAACTCAAGTTTACAACGCGAATTAACAATTACAGTTCTGAACCCCATATCAAATCCGCTTTTCCCATTCTGTCAAACCACAGGGCGACTTATAAACAATACTAACGTCTGTATCCGTTATATCTTTATTTATCGTCACTTTGCCAACAGCAAGTACTCCGATTTGCTTTAAGTTGCAAAGCTCCGCATTGCATCGGAAGAACTTTAAAATCTGCAACAATGTAGTCGCCTGTTCATAAATTAAGACCTGAACAAAATTTTCTCTTCCTTTTGATAATTCGTCATAAAAATGGTTTATAGATTTCACGCCGGCATAACGCACACTCTGCAATTTTTCAAGAAGATAATCATATAATTCTATGTTCTTCCGACTATTTACAGACAATTTTACCACGCCTTCTCTATTCGTCTTAATAATGTATTCTTCCTGACACCTATCAAAAGAATCACTTTTACTCATATCTACGAGTTTAACAAGAGCATTTACATATTCATCCGTCTTGTTATCGGTATAAAGCTGCACACCGTTATGTAGAATTATAGAATTTCCCGTAATTCCTGCTATATAACAGGGTGTTCCGTTAATTTTTATCAGCTGTTTCACCTTTAATTTAGCGACTAAAACGATAGGATTATCCAAATAAGAATTAAAAAATTCACAAAGTCTTGAAGGGTTGTTTCTGCTTTGATAATCTACAAGAACGGGTACCGCCTCAATTGTTTTTATTATCCTACCCTTTTTATCCGACGATTGTACTATCGCAAAATACGCTGTCTTTTGCGACTTGTATCCTCCATATCGGGACGTGTTCTTTAACGGCCCATTTAATTTACGCGGGGCGGTAATGCTTTTTTCATTCTTACCGTAAACTGTTTGGTCGTAAAATCTGCCTTTATAACGATAGGCGTAGCGCGTAACCGCCATGCTTGATTTTGCATATACTTTTTTTACATTTAAAAGCGTTTCATTATTGTCCTGCACCCAAGCGCCATTAACGTTTCTTTGAAACATAGTTTTAAGGTTATAATTACGCCACTTATCGCCGTCGCGGTAAAACATAGCCATCGGCGTAGAAAAACAAGTATCATAAACATTTCCCACGACAGTATTAAGATATGCATCCCTTGCGTGATGCAAATCGTTTGTTTCACGACATTTGTAAAAATTGAATTTCTGTTTAAAATCGTGTATGTTTTTGGCTTTACTGTAAACGATTTTACTTTGAGGATACTTGCGCGATAAAAGTACTGCCACTGCCTTCACCGTCTGATCGGTAATTGTCTTTTGACGGTTAATAAAATCGTTATAGTCATCATCCGTAAGCGGCGCTGTGCGTGTCAGACGTTTATACGTTTTATCCGAGATGAGTTCTTTTTGTAGTAAAACTTCCCAAAAACATTGTGTTTTTTCAGTCACAAATCCCTGCGGAATAGGATATAAATCGCGTTTTTCGGCATTTTTACTGCGTAAAACCAAAACTTTATTGTCTAGGCTGTCATCTTTCAAATAGGAGCGCGGTAAAATATGATCAACGTCATATTGATTGCCGTTCAAAGCTTCAAGGTCGATTTTTTGCCCTGAATACATACATTTCCCAAGCTGACGGAAATAAAGATACAATCTTTCCTGGCGCAGCTGCATATCCGACTTTGCGACAAGTTCTGCGGTTAAATCGGCAATACCGTCTAAACCTTTGTATTTAGCAAGCAACTGTTTCTGTCTTGATACGGTTCTGCTTTCGTTGTTATTTTTTCCGTCCTCTCTCGTTACCTCTACAAAAATTTTTCCGGGGAAGCCGCCAAGAGCCACTACATATTCGTCAACCATTTTGATTGACTGCCAAATGCCTCTACGGACAGCCGGCGAAACGTACATTCTTTCAATGTCCTCATAATTGACATCCCGATTACCTTCGCCGTTTTCGTCTTTTATAATACTTTGAAAATCGTATTTTTCATCAAAAAGAATCTCGTTAAGATTTTCATTCGTATCAAATAGCAGCTGCATAATCGAAACAAGCTCTCCCGTCGTTCGGTTAGTGGCCTTAATCCCGGTTAATAATCTTTTTGAAAGTCTGCCGAAATCTTTAAACGTAAGCCCCTTTAATTGCTTTATATTTCTACTTATTTCAGGAATATGTCCATAGTTTTTCAAGATATATTCTTCAACTATTTTTTTATCGGTGTTGAGAGTGTGCCACAAAATAATATTTTCGCATACTCCGCCTTCCTCCGCTAAATCTCTGTCTACAAAATCGTTCAAAACGCTTTTAAGCTGAATATAAGATGACATTGACGCATTTATCTCTCCGTCCTTGCCTGAAATAGTTACGCTGCGTTTTTCCGACTCGCTTATTATACCGTTTTTGACAAGCAAATTTTTAATATCGTTATCGCTAACCCTTTTTTTAGTTAGAAACAGTTCGTTAAAAATTGCTTGCTTTATCTCCAATGTAATTGCACAATCGTTAAATTTCAATTTATTAATTTGGTTTAAAACGTTGTATTTCTGATAAATAATACTGTCTTTCGGCAAAACGTCTTCACCGAGCAGATAGCTGCATTTATTCGTCATCCTGCGCATAAATTCCGCATTGCTACCTAACAAATCAATTACATCCTCAAAATTCCAGGGCGTAATTTCTGTGTTTCCGACTTTACGCACAGCCCAACTGTTTTTACCCGTCAGCGGTCCGACATAATAGGGAATACGAAACAGAAAGATTTTTAAAATCTTTTGCGCTATATCCTCTGTTTGAGGACAATTTTTTACCATATTATTAATTATTGCGTTTAATTCGCATTCGTTTATCTGATGAGGGAACAAACCTTTATCTGCATGAAGAATTTTGGGTAAAAACATACCGTCTTCTATCTCGGCAAGTATTTTATCCCTCATTTTTATATCTTCAACGTTATTCAAAGATAAAATAAATTTCTTTGTATATGCGAAAAAATCCTCGTCAACGCACTTTTTTACCTTGACTTTTTCACCGCCTTTCCTGGTATAACCAATATAGTTGACATAATTTGCACCTTCTTTTGTACTTTTAAAAAATAAATTGTACGTTGCTTGTCCCGCATTTGCACGTATAAAATCTTTCAACAGCCGCAAATCGGATTTATGTTTTTCATAAAGCTCAATCATTGCCGAGGAAATATCGGGCTTACTTTCAAGCAATTTTTCAAAGATGATAAAATTGTATATCGTCCTGATTGCCGAAAGTAAAATAAAATCGTCGCCATAAACAGACCGCATCCCTTCAAAACTTTCATCGGTAATCTTTTTGAAGTCAAAAGACTTTTCTTCCTTATACTTTTCCCCAAACAATACGGACGGCTTTACGGAATAACCGCATATACCTTTTATAATTTCTTTTGAGCGCTTATCGGAAACTTGAAAAAGTTCCTCTAATTTTTTTTGCTTATCCTTTCCGCCCGACATTAAGATATTTGATTTATCGATATTTACGTGAAACTTCGGAGCGTTTTCGTAATATACGGCGTCGCATGCGTCGTTTAATACGGATATCAGCTTGCTGAAATCACGAATATCCGCCATTGTACCCTCAAAGAGAAAATGCCCGCGATATTTGATTATATGGTGCAAAGCAAGATAATATAGACGAATATCGGTTATTTTTTCCGACATTAATGCCTTGCGCAAATGAAATATCGTGGGATAATCGATATGAAACTGTTTATCTTTATAGCGACTATCCGCAAATAAATTATTAACGTCGGAATTTAAGCTGTCGCACTTATCTTCCGCCGTAAACTGGCTGTTATTCAGACGAATAAAAAACTGCCCGTCTTTGATAAACGGCGCAAATAATGCCTGCAATAAACATATTCTTTTTCTTCTTCTGTCAAGACGACGACGATTCGTTCTGAAAACACGTCGCTCAGCCGCAGTTGCACACTCGTCAAAGAGTCGCACAGCCCAACAGTCTTTGCCTTTTGCACGCAGTAGTTTATAATTTTCGTCTACACACGCAATGCCAACAGAGTTGGTTCCGATATCCAGTCCGATATTGTAATTCTTTATCATAAAATGCTCCTATTCCCACGGATTTTAATGTTGTAAAAATTTGCACCATATGCTGATTAAAAATCGCTTTAAATGCTTGACTTGCTACATTTAATCGGTTATAATAGCATTACAAAATAACAAGGCAAGTTCAAATAAAACTATTGTCTAATCATTATTTCGCATTGGCGAAGAGGTCTTCTTTTTAAGAGGGCCTATTTTTTTATATTTTAACACATCAAAACAAAAAAATCAATATTGACATAAAATATAATTTTTAAATTATATAAGGCTACGCTTTCGGTACGACGGCGGCATCAAAGAAAAAACGGGTTTTACCCGTCTTTTTTTATAAATATAAAAAGTTTTAATGCCGATTTACCGTAAACAATATATGAAAAATTTCATATTATATAACAGTTAATAAAACGTTTTAAAACCGTAATACAACTTAATATCTACTTAATATTATTTTTATCCGCTACATATTCAGCTCCCTTTCCGGGAGCCGGATATGTAGTATTTTAATTTCAGGAGTTTATATATTTATGAAAATATTTAATCAGTCGAACGTAACTTTCAACGCAGTAGAACCCAACAAGCCCGGAGAGCCAGGAAGCGTTGCAAGCAATACCGTAAGCACCGAAGTATTATCCGACGCCATTACAAAAGTTATGACTACCGATAAAACTATGGTTAAAGAAGGCGAAAATGTACACAATACGGTAACGATTACCAACAATTCATCAGCGGTTTTGACTCCGGCTTATATCATAAACCAGGCGCCCGACGGAGCAAGTTTCGTTGACGGAAGCGTCAAAATAAACGGAGTCGCAGCACCTGCAGACCCTGTATTAGGAATCACTCTTCCCACATTAAACCCCGGCGAATCAATCACAGTAGAGTATGATATGAAAATGAACAGCCCTTCAACGGTAACCGCAGTAACCAACTCTGCCGAATTTCGTTACGACGTAGGAGATCCTGTAAGCGGCATTATCTCAACCTACATCGAACCCACCAACACCGTTACGGTAAAAGTTGTTAGCGCTAAACTTGAAGTTGTGAAAACCGTAGACAAGGCGTTTGCGGTCAAAGGCGAAACGCTGACCTACACCGTAACGTTTACGAACAAGGGCAATATCAATATAAACGATATTTATTTTACTGACAATATTCCCCGAGGAACCACCTTTGTGGACGGTTCGGTATTTATTAACGGTAAAAACGTTCCCGCATACCGCCCCGATATCGGTTACAGCGTGGCAAACCTGCCGCCTGACGACAGCGCGACTACGAGTTTTAAGGTGACTATAGATTAATTTCGGAGTAAGTTATGATAATACCGAATAAATTGAATATAACCTATACTGCCGCAATGCCTGACGGGAAAAGGGTTTTACAAAATACGGAAAGCAACGCAGTAACTACGGAAATTTTAAGTTATTCTGTTCTGAAAGACATCCGTGCCGATAAAACAACCGTCCGTGCGGGAGAAAAAGTAACCAACACAGTTACCTTAACAAACAATTCGACAACAAATATATTCAATAACTTCTTTAAAATTTCTCAACCCTACAGCGCAACTTTTGTTACTGGCAGTGTAAAAGTAAACGGAATTGCGCAACCCGGTTACAACCCGGCGACAGGGTTTACTTTACCCGATTTAAAACCCGGAGAGACGGTAATTATAGAATTTGAATTAAAAGTAAATACACCGATAAAAGTAACGCGTTTAAAGTATTTTGCAACTTTTAATTATACAGTTAACGACCCTGCAAGAGGCAACGTAAATTACTCGGAAAACACCGATACGGTACTGATAGAAATTATCGGTAATGCCGTTGAAACGATTATCAGAGTATATAACGGAAGCGGCAGAAGATTTTATTATGACGATTCTTACGGTTTTGATTACCGTTGCTTTGGCCTGTGCGATTGTTATAATTGCTGCGGTTGCTGCAATTGTTGCTGCGGTTGCTATTGTTAAAACTCAACATTATCCACCTGAAACGGTTGGCGGAATTTTTTCTGCCAACCGATTATCTGTATATTGCGCTTACCTTTATTTGGGTGCAAACAGCCCCAAAAACGCAAAAATCGGTGGAAAAATCAAATGACTTTTTCACCAACATACTTAGAGCGCTTGACAGGATTTAAACTACTATAATAAAGAGCCGCTACGCTTGGTAACGGCTCTTACTATATTAAACATATGCGTCAACAATAATTTCTTCCCATTGGGATTCGCGTATTCGCACGTTCAGAAATTTGCGACGATACTGCTTGGCTTCTTCAAAGCTGATGGAGAAATTCCAAAATGGCTTATTTTTTGTTCTCCTTACTTTGTTCAATAACTGCCTGTGTGGCCGCTTTTTTTAGCGAAACCGCCTAGCCGTCACTCTTTTTAAAGCCTTAACGCTTGCGGTACGCTATCCTTGCGGCGCACGAAAAAAGGAAGGCTTTTGCCTTCCTTTTTTGTTTTCCGCAATTACTTGCGGGGGTTCTTGATATTTGCCTGTGCGGCCGCAAGACGCGCGATGGGTACGCGGTAGGGCGAGCAGGAAACGTAATTGAGTCCTATTGCGTGGCAGAACTCGATTGACGAAGGATCGCCGCCGTGTTCTCCGCAGATACCGATATGCAGGCTCTTTCTTACGGCCTTACCTTTCTGTACTGCCATATCCATAAGCTTGCCAACACCGGTTGTATCGAGACGCGCAAACGGGTCGCTTTCGTAAATTTTGTTGCTGTAATACGAAGGCAGGAATTTGCCCGCGTCGTCACGGCTGAAACCGAAGGTCATCTGCGTTAAATCGTTGGTACCGAAGCAGAAGAATTCGGCTTCCTTGGCGATATCGTCCGCCGTAAGGCACGCGCGGGGAATTTCGATCATCGTACCGACTTCGTAATCGAGCTTAACTCCCGAAGCCTTGATAACAGCATCGGCGGTCTCGACAACCGTCTTCTTAACGAAAGCAAGCTCCTTAATTTCGCCTACCAAAGGTATCATAATTTCGGGAACTACGTGCCACTGGGGATGCTTTTTCTGTACGTTGATTGCAGCCTTGATAACCGCTTTGGTCTGCATAACCGCAATTTCGGGATAGGTTACCGTAAGACGGCAGCCCCTGTGTCCCATCATCGGGTTAAACTCGTGCAGGTCGGAAATTATCTGCTTAATCTGTGCAACCGTTTTGCCCTGTGCCTGTGCAAGAGCCTTAATATCCTCCTCGTCGGTAGGAACGAACTCGTGAAGAGGCGGATCAAGGAAACGGATTGTTACGGGCTGACCTTCCAGAGCTTCCATAAGCCCTTCGAAGTCTTTCTGCTGCATAGGCTCGATTTTAGCGAGCGCGGCCTCTCTCTCCTCAACCGTATCGGAGCAGATCATTTCTCTGAACGCGCCGATTCTTGCAGGGTCGAAGAACATATGCTCGGTACGGCAAAGGCCGATACCCTGTGCACCGAACGCCGCCGCCTGCTTAGCGTCTGCGGGGGTGTCTGCGTTCGTTCTTACGCCCAAAGTCTTATATTTGTCTGCAAGAGTCATTATTCGGCCGAAGTAACCGGAGTTGGGGTCTGCGGGAACGGTGGGAATCAGGCAGTCGTAAATAGTACCTGTCGAACCGTCAAGCGAAAGGACGTCGCCTTCCTTGAATACTTTTCCCGCAAGAGTAAATTTCTTGTTTTCTTCGTCCATTTTAATATCGCCGCAACCGGATACACAGCAGGTTCCCATACCTCTTGCAACGACTGCCGCGTGCGATGTCTGACCGCCGCGAACGGTTAAGATACCCTGAGAATACTTCATACCCTCGATGTCTTCGGGCGAAGTTTCCAGACGGACGAGAACTACTTTCTTGCCCTTCTTACCTTCGATAACAGCGTCTTCCGCGGTGAATACTATCGTACCTGCCGCCGCACCGGGGGAAGCGGCAATACCCTTGCCGACTACGTTCGTCTTATCTGCTTCTTTCAAAGCTTTCGGATCGAACGTGGGGTGAAGAAGCATATCGAGAGACTTTGCGTCAATCTGCATAAGCGCTTCTTTTTCGGTTATCATTTTTTCGTCGATTAAATCGCAGGCGATTTTAATTGCCGCCGCCGCCGTACGCTTACCGTTACGGGTCTGAAGCATATACAGCTTTTTGTTTTCGACGGTGAATTCCATATCCTGCATATCGCGGTAGTGGTTTTCAAGCTTTTTGCACACGTCAAGGAACTGCTTGTAAACTTCGGGGAAAATTTCAGCCATTTTTGCGATAGGCATCGGGGTGCGGACGCCGGCAACGACGTCTTCGCCCTGAGCATTGGTCAAAAACTCGCCCATAAGTCCCTTTTCGCCCGTTGCGGGGTTACGCGTAAACGCAACGCCCGTTCCGCAGTCATCGCCCATATTACCGAACGCCATCATCTGAACGTTTACGGCAGTACCCCACGAATAGGGAATATCGTGGTCCATACGGTAAATGTTTGCGCGGGGATTGTCCCACGAACGGAATACCGCTTTTACGGCTTCGAGAAGCTGTTCCTTCGGGTCATTGGGGAAATCTTTGCCGATCTGCTTTTTGTACTCCGCCTTGAACTGGTTGGCAAGAGTCTTCAAGTCGTCTGCGCTGAGTTCAACGTCCTGATGAACGCCCTTCTTCTCTTTCATCTCGTCGATGAGCTTTTCGAAATATTTCTTGCCGACCTCCATAACAACGTCGGAGAACATCTGGATAAATCTTCTGTAACAGTCCCAAGCCCAGCGGGGATTGCCCGACTTTGCGGACATCGTGTTTACTACGTCTTCGTTAAGTCCGAGGTTGAGAATGGTATCCATCATACCGGGCATAGAAGCCCTTGCGCCCGAACGAACCGATACGAGTAACGGATTTTCCTTGTCGCCGAATTTTTTTCCGCATATCTTTTCCATTTTTTCGATATACGTCATAATTTCTTTCTGAATACCGTCGTTGATTTTACGACCGTCTTCGTAGTACTGTGTGCAGGCTTCCGTCGAAATTGTGAAGCCCTGAGGTACGGGAAGACCGATTTTCGTCATTTCAGCGAGGTTAGCTCCCTTGCCGCCCAAAAGCTCGCGCATGCTTGCGTCGCCTTCCGAAAAGAGGTAGCAATACTTCTTTGCCATTAGATAAATTCCTCCAAAAAAAATTTATATTTATTAACTATATTATTTTAATATAAAAGGCAAATTTTAGCAAGTGTTTAAGAGCGTTTTGATAAATTTTTTTCGGTTTGCAGAATAACGGTTATAAAAACAAAAGGGCGCAACGTAACGCTGCGCCTTTCCTTTCAATAATATTAAATTACGTTGCGTTGACTGCCTTGAAGGCGGTATATCGTAAGACGTCGGCTTCCGAATTGAGATCTTCCAATTTTTTCGTTGAATTTTCTTCAAACCGTTTGACGGCTTTTTTGTATTTAACTTTTTTGACAATCTGATACACGATAAACGAAATGAGCGGAACAGGCAGATAAACCGTCAAGACGTCAAGAAAGCCCCACCCCTTCTTTACAGGTTTTTCGTTCATAATCGAGGATATGCGTCTTTGTACTTCCTCATACTCTTCTTCAAGCCGTTTAACTTCGGGATACCACTGACTGCTTTTTTCGCGTGAAAAAGTCAGTTTATTATAGGTCGTCGTAGTCGTTTCGGTTCCGAGATAGGGCAAATAGACGCTGTTTTCATCGGAATACCGTTGGTTACCCGTCATTTCCCAGCCGAAAGACTCCCATTCCTTAATAGCTTTTTCAATAGCGTAGTCGCTTGGATATACCTGAATTATTTTTGTTTCTCTCATACCTTCTCCTTTGTGTTAAGTATTACTTAATTAAAGTATATATTAGGCAACACCTAATTGTCAAGCAAAAATTAGGCAATAACTAATAATATAAAGGTATGAAAAACAATCTTAACAAAATTATATGCGAAAACATAAGGACGGAAATAGAGACGTCCGGCAAGAGTAAGACGGAAATAGCAAAGGCTTTGGGAGTTTCAAAGCCGACGGTATCGCAATACTGCTCTGGCAAAATACAGCCGTCGCTTGCAACCCTTTCGATGCTTTGCAGTTTTTTGGACTGCTCCGCCGACGATATACTGAATATAAAAAAATAGAGATGCGCCGACTTGAAGTCGGCGCATTTTAAATTAATCTTATGTATTCGGACAGGCTTTTGAAAGCCGTATTTAACTTGAACGAAACGTATTCGCGGATTAACCGCAGGGCGCGCTTTTCGCCGTCGGGAGTGATAAAGCTTTCGTCAAAGCTTTTTCCCTCGGCCTTTCTTATTACGTTATAGGTGACCCGACTTGCGCCCGCACCGTTTCCGCAACCGAAGCAGGTGAACGAGCCTGCGTTCATATCAAAGCGCAGCTTTTCCTCGCCGATAAGCGAAGCCCCGCACTCAACGCAGTTTTCGGCATTAATTCCGTAACCCGATTTACGAAGTACGAACAGCAAAAAAGATATTAAATGCGATTTCTCATTACCTATGCTTATTTTTGACAGGACATCGACGAGCGCGTAAAATATTTCGCGCGATTCGTCACCCTCGTAGGTCAAAGCGTCCGCCGCCTCCACTGCCGAGCTTGCGGCGTAGAATTTTTCTATATCGGTGCGTAAATCGTAAAAGCTTTCGCTCTCTGACGCGTTGATTACGGTATACTTATCCCCGCGTTTTGTAAGCACGTATTCCGCAAAACAAAAAGGCTGAGCCGCAAATTTCAACTTTGCCTTAGCCTTTTTTACGCCCTTTATTCCCGCGGTGATTTTACCGTTTTCCGCAGTGAGAAGTGTCAATATTTTATCGTTTTCGTTGTAATCTACCGCCCTTAGCATTACGGCGTTTACTACAGATTCCATACGATCAGTCACCCCATCTGAAATGCAGAGATTAGGTTCAATGCAAGGCGCGAAAATTTTTTCGACGGGGAATTTAAAATGACGTAAATGACCCGAGATAAAATTTTCGCAACGAAGCAGTGTGCCTGAGATATGCGTTTTAAATTATTTCTTTTCGTCTAAGTGTTTGTAAAGCATATAATAACTGACGTTGCCCGTCTTTTCAAACATTTTCCAGGCAAGCTCAGCCGCATCTTTATCTCTTTCTTTCATAAACCACCTCATAATAGAATACTGTGCAGTTTATAAAAAAATATGTTTTACCGTCAAATTATATTACAAGCCAAAAAAGCAGAGATTTGGTGCAATGCAAGACGCGTGCGGATTTTACGAAGGAGCTTACACAGAAGTAAGTAAAAACGTAAACGCAACGCCGCAGTGCGCCGAATATATGCTTTTTTAATCTTCGTAGCCGAAGTCGTATATTAAATTCGGGCGGTTCCGCCAGTCCTCTTTCACCTTTACGTAAGTCGTTAAAAAGACCCTGCAACCCAAAAATTTTTCCATATCCGCGCGGGCAAACGACGCCACCTCTTTAAGCGCCCTGCCCTGCTTGCCTATTATTATAGACTTATGATTGGGCTTTTCGCATATAATATCGAGATTAATATCGTAAACTCCGTTTGCCTTTTTTTCAAAGGTATTTATCGATATTGCTACGCCGTGAGGAATTTCCTGACCGAATTTCAAAAGAATTTTTTCACGCATTATTTCGGAAACCATAAACTTTTCTGACTTGTCCGAAACGATATTTTCAGAAATAACCCTGTCCCCTTCGGGCATTTTCCCCGCGAGGAATTTTTCAAGCTTTGCAATATTCGTATACTTTCTTGCGGAAACGGGGAAAACGTCGCAGTCGATTCCGTTATCGTATAGAACTTTAATATCGTTTAAAATATTTTCCTTGGGCATTATATCTATTTTGGTATAAACGACCGCCATAGGAATATTTCCGCCGAGATACTTTTTAATAAGAGCAATATCACCGTCGGATACGCCCGCGTGTCCGTCGTGGACGAACAGGATAAAATCGACGTCTTTCGACGCGGTTTCCGCCGTTTTCATCATCATATCCGAAAGTCGGTTTTTAGCTTTATAGATACCGGGAGTATCGACGAAAACAAGCTGATAGTCCTCCTTCGTCAAAACGCCCATTATCGCGTCGCGCGTGGTCTGGGGCTTAGGTGAAACGATTGCAACCTTTTCGCCGACAAGCACGTTTATAAGCGTGCTTTTGCCCGCGTTTGCTTTTCCGATAACGCCGATAAATCCGCTTCTCATTATCTCACCGCGCCTATTTTTGCAAGGACGCGTTCCTCCTTTTCGCGCATTATAATTTTATCGTTCTCTTCCATATGGTCGTAGCCCAGAAGGTGGCACACGCCGTGAACGGCAAGGTAGTTCATTTCCCTTATTATCCCATGTCCGTACTCTTCCGCCTGCTCTTCGGCACGCTTTTTACATATTGCGATACTGCCGATAAACAGATTGCCCTGCCCGTCAGCGTCTGCGGGGAAATTTTTCTTTTCTATTTTTACGCCGAAAATGCCGTCAAGCGAAGGGAAGCTTAAAACGTCGGTTACGGCGTCGGTGCCGCGCATTTCGCGGTTCAGCCTGCGTATTTCGTCCTCGCCGACGATAGCTATTTCAGCAGAAAGGTCGGTATCGCTTTCAAACTCGTTTTCGAACGCGTCCGCAAGGGCGGAAAAGTTCTCTTCTTCACAAAATATATATAACTTCATAAATTACTTCTTCTTAGATATGCTGATTTTAGGATAAGCCACTCTGGAATGATACACGCCCGAAAGCTGACTTACGAGGGTGCTTTTGATTATTGTAAGCTCGCGCATCGTAATATTGCAGTTATCGAACTGACCCAAATCAAGCCTTTCCTCGATTATACCCCTGACGAACGCTTCGATTTTTTCGGGGGAGCGGTCGGGCAGAGTTCTGGTTGCCGCTTCCGCAGAGTCGGCTATCATAATAAGCGTGGCGATTTTAGTTTCGGGTCTGGGGCCCGCGTAGGAATAGTTTTCGATATTCAGCTCGCCGTCGCTCATTTTCAACGCCTTGTAATAGAAGTATTTAATTGGCATAGTGCCGTGGTGCTGAACCGCGACGTCCGCGAAGAAATCGGGCAGACGGCTCTTTTTTATAAGCTCTGCGCCGTTGCGCGTATGGGAACGGATTATATCGACCGAAAGCTCCGGTGTGATGTCGTCGTGGAAATTGTATTCCGTCTGATTTTCCGCAAACATTTCAGGCCCCTTTAATTTACCCACGTCGTGGTAGAAGGCGGCGGCCCTTGCAAGCTCGGCATCCTCGCCTATTGCCTTCGCGCACGCCTCGACAAGCTGTGAAACCACTACAGAGTGACTGTAAGTGCCGGGCGCGTTTTCTTTAAGTCTTTTGATAAGCTTTACGCTGTCGCTCGTAATTTCACGCAATCTGAATACGGTCATTTCGGCAAAAAGCTTTTCAAATACCGGAAGAATGAACATATACAGCATTACCGATACGATACAGCCCACTGCGCCGAAAATAAGCAGATCCAAAACAAGCTCTGCGGGGAACTGCGTTACGGGCAACACGATTACGCAGTTTATGATTTCAACCGGCAGCAACAGCGTGAACGCAAAAACGACACACTGGAAACGGTTTTTTATAGTTGAGAAAACGAACGCCGAAATTATACCCGTACAGAAAGCGCACAAAAGGCACGCGTAGCTTCTGTAAATCATTTCGGGCTCCATAGTCAGCGCCGCAAACCTGTCGATAACCAGCATTATCAGCGCATACGTCGTATTTATGAAAATCGCGTCTATGCGTCTGAACAGCGTTACGCACATAAGAGAAACAAATACAAACGGACGGGACATAGGGTCCACGTATCTGCAGAACACGAAATTTATCGCAAGCGCAATATATAAAATAAGGAAAAGCTCGCACATTTTGCCGACGCTTGTAAGCACGCGCTTATTCTCGAAGAAAAAGAACGTGTAAAGTATTGCGCAAAGTATAAAAATAGCGACTACTACCGTTATAAGCTGATTTTTGTAATTTACGAAATAAATGGAAAAATCAGACGCGCCGTAACGTATTGCTATCATACAAAGCATTAATAAGTAAATGCCTATTATTCCGAAAAAGAACGTTAAAACGCTTTTAATTACGTCCTTCTGCGTCAGTTTTGTCACCGTGTTCATTCCGTAACCTCCTTTTGCCGTCATTTTCGTACGCCCTTACTATTTTCATAACCAAGGGATTTCTGACGACGTCTTTATCCGTAAGGTAAATTATACCGATATCCTCGACCTCCCGCAATACGCCAGCCGCGTGTTGCAGTCCGCTTGACTTGCCGTCGGGCAAATCGATTTGAGTTATATCGCCCGTAACGACCATTCTGCTTCCGTCGCCCAAACGGGTAAGAAACATTTTCATCTGCTCGCGCGTGGCGTTCTGCGCTTCGTCTAAAATAACGAACGCGCCCGAAAGCGTGCGCCCGCGCATATAAGCAAGAGGAGCAATTTCGATTGAACCGCGTTCCAAAAGCTTGGTGTAATTTTCAAGACCGAGCATTTCCTGCAACGCGTCGTACAAAGGGCGCAGATACGGGTCGACCTTGGTCTGCAAATCGCCGGGGAGAAAGCCGAGCTTTTCGCCCGCCTCGACCGCGGGACGGGTAAGAATAATTTTATCGGCCTGCTTTGATTTGAGCGCCTGCACCGCAAGACAAACGGCAAGATATGTTTTACCCGTTCCCGCAGGACCTATTCCGAAAGTTACGGTATTTTTCTTTATACTGTCAACGTAATTTTTCTGTCCTACCGTCTTGCATTTTATCGGTTTACCGCGGTACGTCACCGCAATCGTATCGGCAGAAATTTTGGTTATATCCCGCGCCTTACCGTCGGCGGAAAGCTCAATACAGTATTCCACCCTGCCCCTGTCTACAGTTTCACCCGCTTGGGCGAGGGCCAAAAGACTTTCGATTACGGAAACGGCGCCACTTACGCGCTCTTCTTCACCGCCTATTACGAATGTTAAACCGTCAACGCGGACGGTTACCCCCATATTGCGCATAATTAAGTTCAGATTTTCATCGAACGGGCCCAAAATTCTTTGCAGCTTGTCCACACTGCCCGCTTCGACTTGTTTTACTGTGTTATTCGACATTAAACTCCTTTAAGGATTTATTACTCCATATTTATACTAAGCTTTTGCAAATAAGTAAATTCTATTATATACACAACCCCTCCGTCAACGGTTTTTACCGTATGAGTGCGGTTCGTGATATTTTCTGCGTACAGGTTCGCCTTCGAATACGCCGATTTCAACGCCGTTTCGGACTCGGCAGGGGCGGAATAATCGTAACTGCCCTTACACTCTATTTCGGCATAGCCTACGGCAATACAGTCCGCAATACCGTCTCCGACGGAGGTATGCGCGTAAATCAACGTATCTCCTGCCTTAACGGCATAATTAACCGAAACCGCGGGTGTTCCGCAGATGACGACTAAATTTTTAACCACGCCGTTTCTGTCCGATACGAGCGGAGCAGGATTAACCCTGCCGTTAAGCTCCCCGTCGACCTGAACGTCGATTATAAGAACAGAACCGTGCTTTTCGATCTTGCAGAAAGTAACCTGCGGAAGGGCAAGAATTTTACCTTCCGCTTTCGGAGCGTCGAAATTGCGGTAGGCTTTGAATTCGGAAAAGCCCTGCTCGTAAACTATGCGCCTGACGTCGGCAGAAAGATAGCTTCCGCTTCCGCTGACTTCTATTCTGAAAATGAACGAATTCGATATTGCGGCAATTAAGACGAACAGTATTGAACCCGCAATCAGCCCTATGCGGGCAAAAGCGCGGGACAACAGCTTTTCACGCCTGCTTTGCTGTACGCAAATATTATAACACGGTTTAGAAAAAATTGCAAAAACTTTTTTAACGTCTTTGTCTTTTATTGAAAATAAGAAGCGTGCACCGTCCTTTTTACAGTCGTAAACGCCTATTTTTGCGTTTTTCAGCTTTTTAAGTGCGGTTTCTGCTGTGGAAACGATAGTTACGCGCGTAAGCTCAGTCAATCGATACCCCCGAAATTCTGCCCTTAATGAGCAAATCTTCTTCAAAATATTTCCCGAGAGTCAGACATTCCCCAACTACCGTTATTCTGTTCTTTTTAAGTGCAAGTACCACCTTTTCCGACGAGTACTCCGCAACCCCCTTTACGCTTCTGAAATATCCTCCGAATTCGGGTACGATGGAAAAAGATTTTAACGTGTCTGCACCTAATTCGCATAAAATCTGTTCTAAAAGTTTCATATAATATTGTATGCCTCCACCGGCAGGGGTTAGACGCGTTTTAAATAATATTGTTACCGTAAATTAAACCGGCAAGTACAAAAAAGTACCTGCCGGTTTATCGGTTACTGCATAAATTTAATTGTTTTTTACGGTGAACGACGTATTACCGCAAACCTCGAAATACGTACTGAAAGCGTCGTTGCTTCCTTCGGTTTTTTCGGTTACGTCAATCGCGTTGCCTTCCTTGTCGTACGCGTAAAGCTCGGTTTCCGACGTACCCATTCCGCCGAATCCGCTTGAAACGGTTATGTATATTTTGCCGGTTATATCAACGTATCTTCCGTTGTAAAGAGCCTGAATATAGTACGCGGTTTTATTTGCGTCTGCATTCCTTAAACGCACCTGAACGCCTTCAAGCACCGCAATCTGCGTTGATGCAATGAGATCTTTTGCCGGCCATTTGGAGGATGAAACCTTTTTATCGTTTACGGGGATTCCGTCAACGCTTGCGGTCTTATCGATAACAACGTCTCTGCTGTTCGTTCCGCTGACCGTAACGGCCATATTATAGTACAGTCTTGCATAGACGACTGTCGACGTAACGGACGTAAACGCCGCGGTATTATTTTCACAAATAGCAAGCGCGTTACCGATGAAAGTTTCGTCTGCATACCAGCCGTAAACGGAATGCGCCTGCTCGTTTACCGTTGCGACCACAGATAAACCGTTTGACGAAAGACTTTCGATTTCCGTACGCTTGTAAGCCCAGACCGCATAATATACGGTGTAATTTACCGTTTCACCTTCAAAAGAATAGCTGTTATCTCCGGCCTTATACGCCCAGCCGATAAAGACGTAATTTTCGTCCTTGGCAACGGGTGCGCCCACCATTGAAGCGCCTTCCTCGGCGGAAACTTCCGCGCCAGAAGTATACTCGACTCCATCGAGGATAAACGCAGTTTCGCTTATAAGAGTAATTTTATCAAACTTAATCTTTTCGCAGGAAACCGCAATTTCCAAAGCTCCGAAGGGCATTACGAACGAATACGAACCGTCCTCTCCCTTAACGGCTTCAACACCTTCGATAAAGGTAATTTCATAGCCGTCGTTGGATATTACCGTATAAACGTTTTCAGCCGACGCGTAATACGAACCGCCGTATTCGATTAATCCGCTGATATAAGCTTCACCTGAATACGTGATCTTGTACGCGGGTGACGAAACTTCGGTAATATCGATATAAACTTCGGTGTACTTACCGAAAGCCGTACCGCACGATACGCTTACTTCGAAGCCGTTGATAAACATATCGTTTTCAGCGGTTTTGCCGTTGATTTCTTCAAGTATTCTTGCTTTAATCTGCTGTGCCGTAAGCGCAACGCCGTCAATTCCGCTGTTTACGGAGGTTAAACCGGCAAGATAAGGGTATTTATCCAAATCGATATTTCCGGTGTTTATAACGTAATTTGCAAGCACCCAGCCGTTTGACTGAACCTGCGCAGTATAAACGGTTTTTATGCCTATTACACTGTTATAGTAAATACCGTTCCACAAATCGCTGAGATTTTCATTCGCGGTTGCAACGTGCGCATACGGGTTTCTATCGAGCGTGCCGTTAATATATATCGTAAAGTTTTTATTGACGTTATCGGAAACTTCGGTATAACAGCCGTAGAATACGGAAGCTTTATTTGCATCAGCCGCCCCGCCGAAAAATACTCTTTCGGCCAGGAATACGGCCTGTCTTAAACCCTTGTTATCTAAAAAAGCGTTATCGTATACTGCCGTAACCGTTTCGGGAACGAGCACGTTTACGAGCGAATTGCCCGAAGCCGAGTAATCGGCAACCGCGAATGCGTCAGCGCCTATGTATTTTACGGGATAACCGTTAACATTATCGTCGATTACGAGCCACAATTCCGCATTGTTGTAATATTTTGAAATATCCGAGTTTACTCCGCTTACGAAGTATGCGTCAATTTCGGCGTCGTAAGAATATATAATACCGTTTTCTTTCGCGACTACGGTTTTTATATACTTGCCGTAAAGGGTAATTTTTCCGTTGACCGCATCGTTTTTATCAACGGTTTCAACCTTATTTACGAAGTCCGCCTCACTGTACCAGCCGAGGAACGAATAATCGTTAAGCACGTATCCGGAAAGAGTTTCGCCGTCGGCAAAAGCCGAGGATACGGGCTTCATACCTGAAATACCCACGAAGTTGAACACGACCTCTACCGCTTCCTCGGACGATTTGTAAATGCTTACTCTGCCGTCGCAAATCAAATTGCTTTCGTCGGTAATTACTATCGAGTTGGGAAGCTTAACTCCGTCACTGCCGAGATATATAAGTTTCGACGTCTTACTTTCGTCTGCAAATTCGGGGAAGTCGCTGACAAGGTTTACAGTCGAACCGTACAGAATTTCAAGCGTACGCTCGGGCACTGCCGAATTTATATCGGAATAAATATCGAGGTAAACAGTTTCAAGCATATCCGAGGATATATACGAACCGTCTTTCGTATAGTAGCAACCGAATACGGGAGTGATATGCTCCTTCGTAGTTTCAAACGGGTGATTTCTGTCGAAACCGTAGTTTTCGGTTACGTAACCAAGATAGTTGCGCACGGCGGTTTCACCGAGCCCTTTACCGTTTTCGGCGTCGCCGTAAAGCGCGGTTGCGCCTTCGAGATAATTACTTAAATCAACCGTAAACTCGACGTAAGAGTCGATTGCGCCGAACGCTTTCAGACCGCTTATTCCGCCCTCATCCCTGAGTATTACGGCGCACAACTTAGAAATTACGTTATCAGTAAGCGTACCGGCGTCTATATCGAACGCGTAATGTCCGCTATCCTCCGCAAGCTTGAACTTCTCTTCCGCAAGGGACGCGCCGTTACCGTAAACCGACGTTAAACCGCCTGCGTTTACGCACATACCGGACAGATAATCCCGAAGATTGAAGGTGCCTTCTTTCGCGTTCTGTTTAAGCTCTTCGTACAGGGTATAAATCTTAGGCTTGGTAAGACCGCTGTCAATATCTGCTTTTACGAAGCCGACGACCAATCCCCACAGCGTTTTATCGGTGCCGAGAAGCCACTGCAAAGGCGAATTGTTTTTATCTAATATATTATCGAGGAAGTACTCGAACGTGAGTACCTTAAATTCCTTATCTGCCGTTTCCACGCCTCTGCCGAGAACGATAAGCCCGTCGGAATAAGTTATGCTTATATCGCTTTTCTTTGTTGCGAGAGTGCCGTTCATAGACGCGGCCAACGTAAGATAGAATTTATCGTTTTTATCAAATCCCGCAGTAAGCGTTGCGTTCTTGAACTCGACTGTCTGACTGAGTACGGGAATGTTAATATTGACGGTGATAGTGCCCGAGAAGGTATAAAGCCTGTGTATAATATTATTTTCGTCGGTAACCGTTCCGACAATGTCGGAAATAAATGTAGAAAGGAAATCTACGTCTGTATAATCGTCGGGGTTCAGAATATCCTTTCTGCTCTCGCAAGGCGCGGCGTTCAGCGAAAGCCATTCGCCGTTATCCTCATTCTTCAAGCTTGCAGAAAGCGTGTTACCGTTACAGGTTGCGGTTATCGTACCGAGTCTGATACCGAGCACCGCTTCCGTAATTGCATCGAGATTGATTTTTACGGTATTCGTTTTGGCATCGAAATCGAACGCTTTGTTTAAATCGAGCGTTAAAAACGCTTCGATTAACTTCGTCAAAGCCGAGGTTGAGCTATTGCCGTTTTCATCCGTAACGGAAGCAAACGTCGCAATATTTTCAATTTCGTCAGCCGAAACAGAACCTTTACCCGTAAGCAAACCGATCGTTTCAACGAAGTTTGTATCTGTAATCAGCCTTACCAGCTCCTCAGCAACATCGAAAACCTTTTCGACGCCTGCCTTGAATTTGACGCCGGTAATAGCGGTAGCGCCTATCTTGTTCAGCTCTACAAACAGCGTGCGCCCGCTGTACGCCGCGGTTACGGAAACGAACGTACCGTTTATGTCCAAATCAAGCTCAGTATGCATTAATTTATTTGCGAACCGCGTGCCGTCAAGCCCCTCGGCATAATACAGACGAGCATTGACGGAAACGCCTTCAAGCACACTTATACCGCTGTCTGCACCTGAAAGATTTACGGTTACTTCATAAGTTTTGCTACCGAGAATTTCTTCAAGCGTAATATCTTCTATTTTGTCAAAGAACCAGTTATATAGTATTTTCGTGAACTCCGAAAGCTCATAAAAAGTATATTTTCCGTCTGCGTTTTCTTCGGTTTTTTCGTTTACCGCAATATCGTTGAGTATCGATAATACAGTAGCTCCGTTACCCGCTTCGACGGACGCATTGACGGCACTTTCAGCCTTTGCAAAGTTAATCGACAGACAGCCGTCCGCGCCGAGCGTCACGCTCGCGCCACCGGTGTGCTTAATAAGCAACTCATATATTCCCGCGGGGTTAGTCTGAATTTCCGCAACTAACTCGTTCGCAAAGCCCAAAATAGCGTTCAATACGGTTTTTACGTTTTCGTTGCCTGCGATTTCTTCAAAGGAGTAAGAACGCATTTTATAAGCGTCCGCTTCATTTTCGGCATCTTTCGGCCCGCTCTTCGTGAAGGCGTCTATCAAGCCCTTAATAGAATTTACAAGCTTATCGGTTTCTGCATTGCTTATTTTTACGCCCGCGCCGTTTATAGTAATGATTACGAAAGGATCGCCGTCTTTATCGTAGACGAAGTTTATATCGAGCGGTTCTCCTTCGACTGTCAGCGCAAGCGACAGCGCAACTTTCAGTGTGCCGTCAGCCCAGATAACCTCACCGTTTCCGCTGATTTCGACCTGCACTCCGCCGATTGACGCGCTTCCCTTTACCGCGAAAACCACGTCCTCGGCTTCGGCGATTTTCTTGCCCTCGTCTATCATTTTTCCGACGAGTCTTATAGCCTTGGTCAGATCAAGATATTCGTCGGTATTTGTTACGGGCATTTTATAGCCGTCAACGCCCTTTAAAGTCATCTCGGCGCCGAGCTTGTCAAGCTTTCCGCTGATTACCGCGTCACCGTTATTCAAATCCAGTTCAAGCTGTAAATTCCCGAATTCAACTCCGCCGAGAGTAATTCCGAGGGCAGAAAGAATTTCGTCGACGTTCAGCGTTACGGAAAGCTTTTCCTGTGAACACCTTATTATTTCCGCATAGTCCAAATTTAAAACCACGCCCGCTAACTTTGAAATTATATCGGAAGCGTCACCGTACTCTACGGGCGGATTGAAAACGTTTATTATATCGTTTACCGCGTCGATTGCCTCTTTTATATCGCAGTAAACCTTTGCGCTGATATTCGTACGGTCGATGCGCGTAATTTCAAGATAAACTGTGCTGAAATCATTTGCGCTTATATCAGCCGAATAATAAGCCGTAAGCTCGGCTTCCAAGCCGTTATAGCTGATAAGCATATTTACGACCGCCGTAACTTTATCGTAACCGTCTTCAAGCTTCGCGTGCGCGGTTGCGTCAAGCGTAAGTCCGCTTAAGTCTATATTTTCCGAAATTTTACCGCCGTCAAATTTAACGCCTATTTCGTAAACTTCGCTGTTGACTATACCCGCAATCCCGCTGATAAACGAATTAACGTCGACGTAACCTTCACCTCCGAACTGTGCAAGAGGTTCGTTACTGCCTGCTAAGCTTACTGTAAGACCGAGCTTTTCAAGACTGCCGTTTAAAACTCCCGTTTTAGGTACGAATTCAAGATTGAGTTCACCGAAAGACACTCCGCCGAGCGAAATGTCAAGAGCGGATAATAGCGCGTCTACGTCAAACGTGACGTTAAGCTTTTCGTTGGTTGCGTTAATTATTTCGTTATAATCGGCTTTTAAAAGCAAAGCTATAACGTTCGATAAGACGCTTTGCTCGTTTGTAACGGCAATTCCGCTACCCGAAACAAATTTCGCTATTATACCGTTTATGCCTTCAACCGCATCTTTAATATCGCAGTAAACCTTTGCATTTACGTCTTTGCCGTTAAATTGGGTAACGTGCAGATATACGTTGCCGTAACTGCCGTCGGTTAAATTTACAGTGTAGTACGCGGTAAGCGTCAAGCTTACGGTTTTGTACGAAATAGTTACAGGCAGTTTAACGCGCACCGTTCCGTTTTCAACGGCAACGGTTGCAACGCCGTTGACTTTAAGTCCTCTGAGATCTATTCCGTCGGCTATCTCGGTTCCGTCAAGCGAAACGGCAATATCGTAAGAAGGCTTTTTCAGAAGCGAATAAACGCTTTCGAGATATGTATTAATATCGACGTATCCGTCCGCATCGATTTCGGGAAGAATATTTTCCGAACCCGTAATTTCGATAATATCGAGACCAAGACCCGATACTCCGCCGGAAATTACAGCAGGTTTTCCGTCTGCTCCCGGAACGACTTTAAGCGCCAGCGTTCCGAAATCTATTCCGAGCGAAACGTCAAGCCCCGCAAGCAGCTTATCTACGTTTATTTCAAGACTTACAGAATTACCGTCGCCCTTGACACTGCCTATAATTTCAGAAAAGTCGAGATTTAAAACTTTGTTGATTACAGTTGCCAGTTTCACACCCGTTTCCGGTACCGTCACCGTACCGGAATCGACCGACCCGTCGCTTGCAAACAGTGAAATTAAATTTTTGACAGCCGTTACCGTATCTTTTATATCGCAGTTAATCTTTGCGTTTACCGCCCTGCCGTTAAATTCGCTGACGTGCAGATAAATTTTGCCGTAAGCCGTATTTTCATATATGTAAGTTGCGTCAAGCTTTAACGAAACGCCCTTATAAACGGCCGAAATTTCGGCGTAAGCAGAAATTTTGCTTCCGATTGAAAGATAAGAATTTGCGGTCAGCGTAAGCCCTTCGATAAGCTTATCATCCAGCCCTATACTGATTTTTACAGTATTGCTGTTAAAAAGCTTATAGACGCTTTCAGCGTAGTCGGCAAGGTTTGCGGGGGTTTGTGCGGGAACTCTCGTAATAGGCATTGCGCCGTCCGCGTCGGGCTTTATTTCCGCCTTGACGGCAATCTCGTCGCCCTCGTAACCGATATAATTCAAGTCGAGGCTCTTTATCGAGAAAACGTCTCCTTCATCCTCCCGAACTCTGTTAAAGCCGAAAACGACGTCAACGCCCAAACCCATACCCATAAGGTCGTCGGATTTCAGCGTTATAAACGCTTCGGTTTCGGAAAGTCCGAGATTCATTGCGTTTAAGACAGAGCCTATATCGAGCCCTCCGCCACTCTCTTCCGCACCGTCCGAGTGAACCGCGGGCCCGGAATTAATTCCGCTTAACCACTGCGAAAGTTCGTTTACATTGCACGTCAATGCAAAATCCGTACTGTAATAGACGTTTATCTTTCCTTCTTTGAATTCGGCGTAAAAATCCTGCGTTCCGCTTCCCTTTTTACCGAGCGCAACGCGCGCGTCTATTACGTCAAGAATATTTTCAAGGCCGGGAAGCTTTAAAAATACTTTTCCCTCGTAAGCGTTACTGCCGAGAGTAAGCGAAATATCGAACTGCTGTCCGTCGCCCAATACTTTCCCGAAGCCCCCCATAAGCACGTCGGTGATTTCTATTTCTTTTTCTGCGGGCTGAGAGGAATTTCCGCCAGTGGAGCCCTGATACTTTTTAAAGAAATCGTTATAATACGCGTAATGCGCGTTATCGAAACCCTCCTGCGAGTAATCGTAAGTGGTAGTCGTTTTGGAATTGCTGTCCGCATCCATTCCGCCAAGCGCACGCGGATTTATTATGGCGTTTTCTTCACAGTAACTGCTGAGAAGCCGCCAATCTCCGTCGAAAGTGAACGTTATTTCTATTTTCCTGAACTCGGGGAAAGTCTTTAAATCTCCCCTCGTCTTCATTCCGTACTGATACCAGCAGGAAGCTTTTTCGTTGAGATAGAATTTTTGCGAATACGTGCCGTCGCCGTTATCAATCACGTCGTCCGCACGCACAAATGTGTCTTCGTTTATAACGTAAACCGAAATTTCGGTTGAAAACTCGCCGTAAACCAGCTTGTATTCGTCCGCATTGTAATTTACAGGCTCGCCGTCAGCCCACTCGATGTCCAAAGGCTTCGTGTTTTTACTGCCCGGCTTTTTACCGCGCCTTACGTGCGCTTCGTTATTCCCGATAAAGCAGGACTGTGACGAGCTTTGTACAAGTCCGGAATAAGAAAGGTCTGAACAAACCATAACGCCTTCGCCCGCACCGCTCAATCCGGCATCTTTGTAATCCTTCCAGGACTGCGTTACCTGCTCGTATCCCATAGATCTGGTCGAGTTATATGCGTATACGTGATACGACGGCTGATTGTCCAGAACGTAAGCCATATGTCCGATATTGTCAAGCGGGTCTGTAATGCCTGTGGGAAGCGTGCCGTCCTTGGGAGGCTTTTTTCTTACCGTGGTAGCATCGTTACCCGCAACCACAGGTCCGTTGTTCTTAAACGAAGCAACACCCAAAAGCATACTGAACGCCATAAACAGCGACAGCAACAGTATTGATATTATCATTACGGCTATTCTGAAGCCGGAAATATTATTGTTTTTAACTTTTACTTTACCCATAATTATACTTTATTTTGGCTTTAAATTAGTTTAAGTATAACCGAATATACATTCATTGTCAATTAAAATTGACGATTTGTAATAAAAAAACATTACAACTACACAAAAATATATATACAAATCGTTAAAAAAATACAAAATTTTCCGTTACCTATATATTATAATCGTAAAAAAGGAGAATTTTATGGCAACAAAAATTTATATGACAAACCTGAAAGGCGGAACGGGCGTTACGACCTGCTGCATAGGGCTTGGGCTGGCGCTTGCAAAGGCGGGTGAAAGGACGCTTATCGTCGACGGCGACAGATATGCCGGGAACGCGCTTTGCACCTGCGGATGCGGAAATATGCAGATTTATACTCTTGCGGACTACGAAAAGGGCGCGTGCCGCGCAAAGCAGACACTTATCCCACACCATAACGCGGTCAATCTGTCGCTTGCCTCTTCCCTGGGGCTTGCGGACGAAAAATTTGCCGAACAGGCCGTTGAAGAGCTGGACGGACTGTTCGATTACATACTGCTTGACAAAATCGCTAAAAGGAAGTGCAACAGCGCGATTATTGTTACCGAACCGTACCTGCCGTCGGTAAAAAGCTCGGACGCCTGCAAGGCGATGCTTTCCGACGGCGGAATTAAAAATATTTCGCTTTTCGTCAACAAACTGAACGGCGGGCAGATTATAAACGGCGAGGTTATGACCGCGCAGGAAATCGCCTCGCTTCTTCGGCTGCCTTTAAAGGCGGTAATTCCCGAGGACTTGTCCGTTCCGTTAGGCAAATGGAAAAAGACGACACTGAAAGCGTTTAAGTCCGCTTACGAAACTATAAGCGGAAAGCGTGAATCGCTGTGCAACGTATTGAAGCCCTACTTCGGGTTCAACGGATATATTAAAAGAAAAGTGAGGGAAAGACTGTGAATAAGGAATTAAACAGAATACTGTCGCTTGACCGCGACGATATGTCGGATTTCGAACGCGAGCTGTTTTTGGCAGACGTTAAAAAGGTGACTGACGAATACTTCGAAAGCGACGGAAACGCGTCCTTGGAGATAACGAGAGTCGACGAAGGATTTTTAATCTGCTTACTTATGTCGGCAAGAAGAATTAAAAACGTGAAAAAACCGCAGTAGCAACACTGCGGTTTTTTCCTACAATCTTTTATAAACGCGTTCTGATTATTTCGACGGCCGATTTAAGCTCGGCGTCGTCCTTAGTCCATTCCCATTCGGCAGGAACGGGCGTGCAGTTATCGTCTGCAACGGTAACGCCGCGGTCGTGTATACTCGTCTCCGTATCGGGCCAGAAAATTTTTGCCGTCGTAAGCTTTAACACTTCGCCCGTTCTCAAATTCGTAAAAGGAGTCTGCATTATCCCTTTGCCGTAGGTCTGAGCATTTTTCACCTTTTCACCGGACGAATACATCCAGCCTAAACATTCCTCTGAGTACTGCGACAGGAAAATATTTTCGTATTTCAACGCGCCGTAGCAGACCATTGCCCCTATCAACGCTTCCGATGCGCTTGCCGTGCCGGAGTTCGCAAGCACGAAAACTTTTACGCTTTTATCCACTCTTTTATCAGCGTCTGAAATCTTTTTGCATCTGTATTTTACCTCACTTCCCTTCTTATCGCGCGAAATCATTGCAGTATTCGATTTTCCGTCGGCAAACGCGCCGGCAAGGTCCTGCATAATATTGACGTAACCTCCGCCGTTAGAGCGCAGATCGAGAATTAACGACGTGCATTTCAGCGCGTTGAATTTTTCGATAAGCGTGTAAAACTCGGAAGTTGCAGTCCCGTAAAACTGGTCAAGCCTTAAATACGCGCAACCGTCGGGAAGAAACGGCATTTTCAGCTTCATATCGAGACAGGGCTCAAGTCCGCCGTTAAGCGAATCGGTAAACGTCCAGCCCTCGGAAGACGTGCTGAAACTCGTGTAGCTTGCGGTGTATTCCGCTTTTGACATAGTAAATGACGATGCCCCGTCTGCGGAAATCAAATCGAACTCTTCGCCGTCCTTCAACGGATCGATAAAACCGATAAAATCGTCGACGGAAGAAAACGCGGTTTCGTTTCCGTCAACGCTTCCGCTCTTTATCCATTCGCCTGCGCGCAAACCGGATTTATATGCAGGCGAATTGCCAACGACGGTACTTATATAAACGCCTTTATTTTTAACGTACGCAAAACCTATGCCTATTCCGCTTTTCGAGCCTGTGTTGCTTTTCATAATTTCCGCGTACTCTTCTTTGGTGTAATACTCGGAATATATGTCCAGATATTCTTCCGCAATCTTTTTCAAAGACGTTTCCGTAAAGGATACGTCCGGGTCGCAGAAATAGTAGTTATCCTTTATAGTTTTCAACGCCCACTCGTATGACGCAACCGTTCTGTCGGTCGTACATTTCTGCGTTAAAAATCCTGCACCGAACGAAACCAGCGCAATGATAAACGCAATTATAACCGTTAAAGTAATTTTAACTCTTTTACTCAAATTTACACCTCATTTCCGCCCGTACAGCACGCGCAATAACTGAAACGTTACCGCCATTTCAAAATTTCTTAAATCTATTCCGCAGGTTTTCTGAATTTTATTCAGTCTGTATATCAGAGTATTTCTGTGCATATAAAGCCTTCTCGCGGTTTCGGAAACGTTCATACCGTTTTTAAAAAAACAGTCTACGGTAAGCATCAAATCGCTATGCTCGAATATCCGCGCAAAATTTTTCATATCGTACCCCGCAATAAGCCGTTCGCGCTGTGATTTGGTAAGACACGAAACTATTTCTTCAAGGGTGATATTTTTGGGTGAAATTTGCGTTAATTCGGACATATTCCCGCCCCTATTTGTATTTTCGGGCATATTTCCGTTCTCTTTAAACTTGTGATTTCCGGTATGAACCGCGCTCATTCAAAGTATCTCCTGCGCAAAAGATTATAACGCATTTTAACTGTATTTGCAAGACTTTTTTTAATAAAAATTTTTAATTGCCGGAATATAATATATTGCCGTTTTTCTGTATAAATTCCGGTAAGTGAAGTAAAATATTTTAAAGCCCTTTTACATTCGTTTTATCCTTTACAATATAATATAATGCAAATATGCTTTTTTACTTATTTATTCTTGACATAATTTGTAAATTGTATTACAATATAAATCAAATCGTAGGCGTATATGCGCCTGCAAAAATAAAAATTCACCTCAACGGCAGATAAGTTTGACAGGTTTTACGCCCGTTTAATCTCAGGAGATATTCTATGCAGAATGCAGAAAATAAATCAAAAAAGTTTGTAGTGCTTGCTACATACGTAGTTGCAGTGCTGTGCTTGATTGCAGGTCTTTTCGTTCCGCTATTTAACGGGAACGAAATTCTCGTATTAAAGCTTGCGAACGTATTGAAAAGCGTACTGCAAAACGGCGAAATTCTTTACGGACCCGTAAGCCTTTTCGGAATTGAAAAGCTGACATTTGATTTTACGTCGCTCGTAATACTTCTTTACGTTTTCGTTACGGCGCTCGCACTGCTTGCATTCATCCCCGTAGCGCTCTCTATCCGCAAGGAAGGAAAGCTTGCAACCGGTATTTACTACGGCGTCGAGATTTCTGCAGTAATCGTGCTTTCGCTGTTCGTAATCGTTACCCTTCAATACGGTATCGTAAACTACAATATGGTTATCGCTTTAAGCGGTACGGCCGTTGCACTGATTGTTTTATGCATTTTGGACAAGAGTAAAACGACTGCTTTAAAAATCGTTTTATTCCTGCTTTCGGCAATAGGGTTTATAGCGCTGTTCGATATTGCACTGTTTTCGGAAAAATTCGCAAGCCCGTTCAGCGGAAAGCTTTCTTCAGCTCTCGTAGGCGACGGAAGCGGCGCGCTTGGTCTGAACCAGTTGTTTGCGGACAATATAAAGCGTTTGTGCGAAGGCATTGACGCCAAGAATAAGGCGTTGATTATATTTACTTCGATCTCACCGACCGCAGTGCTTATCAATTTCTTTATTGACACCGTTAAGATTTCAATGAACAGGCAAAGAAAAGCCGGACGCATTTTCAATATAGCAAGATACGGCCTGGCATTTCTTTCGGCCGTTTGCCTGCTTATAACTGCGCTTATCTGCAAAACGACTATAGGCGTGATGCTTATCGCTATTCTGGCAGTTTCGGCCATTCAGCTTGCGATAGTTACAATAGGATTTGTAATCAGCTTATCGAAAAAGCATGCCGAAGCACCCGCTTACGGTGCCGTCGAAGAGCACACCGAAAGTAGTGATGCTCCCGCGGTATTCGGAAGTGAGGAACCCGTTACGGCGGACGGTTACGGCGCCGCAGATTACTCCGAAGAACAGCCGTATTCATACGGTGAAGAAATAATCGATGCGGAACCCTCCCCCGCTCCCGCCGAGGAAGCAAAGGAAGAGCCTGCCGACGACGATGACGGCTATATTTCACCCGAAGAAGACGCTTTGGCGCATCGTGAAGAACAAACCGAAACGTCCGACGAAGAGGTAAAACCTGCGGAAGAAGAAATCGATTACGAAATCAAAACGGACGGAACGTATCTGTTGCCCGCCGACGAAGATGCCAAGGAAGAGCCTGCGGACAAGGAAGAGCCCGTTGAAGAGATTACGGAAGAACCCGCGGAAGAGTTTGCGGAGGTTGAACCCGAACCCATTGAAGAACCCGTAACCGACGAGCCTGTCGTAGAAATTACGGAAGAACCCGCAGAAGAAGTTGCGGAGAGCGAACCCGAAATCGTTGAAGAGCCCGTAGTCGCCGAACCCGTCGACGAGGTTGCGGAAGAACCCGCAGTTACCGAAGAAGTATCGGAACCTGCCGAAGAGGTATCGGAGCCTGTTGAAGAAGTTGCGGAAGCTGAGGAAAAGCCTTTCGTAGAAGAGCCTAAACCGTACAATCCTTATGAAAGACATAATAATAATCCTTTCAGAGCGTACGAGCAGTCCTCCCACCCCGTTCAGCCTTACAATCCTTATCAGACGAGACCCGCGCAGACGGAAAGACTCGTTCAGCCCGCACGCCCGATTTACGAGCAGAAGCCTGTTCAGACATACAGACCTTACGAAGCTTCGTCAGAAAGACCGCCTTTGCGCCCCCGTCCTATAATTCAGGAATTCAAACCCGTTCCCCCCCTCAGCGAACAGCAGTACAACCGTCCCGTTTATACGAGGGACAGAATGTATACCGGCCCCATCGACGATTTCATACGCAAGCTTTCAAACGATGAAAGAATCGAATTTGCTCAGACGTTCCTTGAAAAGAGCAACGGCCCGCTCGGAAGTATTCCCGATTACGTGGTAGGCGGAGATAATAAGAAATTCTTCTCGTTATCGTTTATCTACCTCGGCAGAGTACGCGGACTCGTTTCCGACGGACTGCTGAACAAAATGTATAAAGAACTGAATATGCTGTAATGCAAAATTAAAAGCTTCGGACTGAAAAGTCCGAAGCTTTTTTCTTATTTTAAATTATCTGTCCTGCGCGTGGCGCCTTATGATTACCTTGATTTCGCCCCGTTCACCGCGTTCGATGTCACTGCAAATGCTTTTAATGATGTACAGTCCCCTACCGCTTTCGGCAAAGACGTCGGGGGCGGATCTGCATAAATCCAAGCCCTTAAAGCTTTCGGCCGTAACGGTTATCGTAATGACATCGCCGTTAAGCGTACCCGTAAACTCCGCTTCGTCACCGCCGTGGCGGATAACGTTGGTAATCAGTTCGCAGGAAACGAGTTTACTTGCAAAAATATCCTCGTCGTCCGCGCCCGAAAGTCGCAGAAAATCAACGAAGGTTTTTAATTGCGAACCCATATTTTTTAAGTTGTCGACCTTGAAATTTATCATTATAAGAGCGATTTCCTTAACTTTTCAACTATCTTTTTCTCGGCGCGGGAAACGAACATCTGGCTGACGCCGAGCGCCCTGCCCACTTCCGACTGCGACTTGCCCTGAATAAATCTCAGTTTTACAACCTTCTGTTCGGTGGGGTCAAGCTTCGAAATTTCACTTCTCAGCGACTCGTTGTCATCGAAGCGTTCAAAGCTGTCTGTACGGTCGGGAATTATATCGTACAGCCTGCCCTCGCCGTCCTCGCCTGTAACCTTTGAATCAAGACTTACGGGGGCGCGGTATTCAAGCGCTTCCATTACGGCTTCTTCCGAAACTTCAAGTCTTTCGGCAAGCTGTTTGATAGTAGGCTTTACGCCGTATTCGTTAAAAAATTCGTTGGTTTCGTTTTTTATTTTTACGGAGAGCGTATATACCCGCCTCGGCGGTCTTACCGCGCGCGAATAGTCGCGGAAATAATTTTTTATTACGCCCGTTACCGTAGGCGTTATGTAGGTAGTGAACTGAACGCCGACGTCGGGGTCGAACTTCTCCACGCCCGTTATCAGGGCTTCGGACGCGACCTGCAATAAATCGTCGTACTCGACCCCTCTTCCCGAAAACTTTTTGGCAAGAATTTCGGCAACGTAAATGTAACTTTCGACAAGCTTGTTTCTTATTTCCTTGCTTCCCGTTTTACGGTACTCGCGGAACAGCCTGTCCGACTCTTTTGCGTCAATCATATTTTAAGCGTTATCCTGTCGATTATTCCGTTTTTCTCGTTTATATCACAGCTTTCGACAAGTGCGCCGATAAGCGCAAGGCTGAGTTCGCTGTCGCCCTTTTTCGCCGAACCGCCGAGCCCCGAAAGGGTAGCCTTTACTTTTTTTGCTGTATCAAATTCCGCCCTTACGCACTCAAAACCGCCGTTTTTCAAAATCAAAGCGCTTTCGGTCACGCACACCTTAAAATCCTCGACGGCATCCACGTCTACGTCGGCAACCGAGCACACCGCACCTGCCACAAGACGAAGCGCGGTAAGATATTCACTGTCGGAAAGATAAAATTCCACCGTAAACGTTTTCATTATCTTATCTCCATTATCGTATCGAGCGAGCATATTTCAAAAAGCTTTCTTATTCTCGGCTGAACGTTTTTAAGCACAAGCGTAAAGCCGTCCGATTTGAGCTCTTTAAAAAGCTTAACGAACGTGCCGAGCATAGTGCTGTCGATAAACGTCAACAGCGTACAGTCGAATTCAATATCATTTTTATCGTGAAGATACGCCGTTTTCACCTCGGCGTAAAATTCTTCGCTTGTTGCCGAGTCGATTTCGCCCGAAAGCGAAAACTGCAATTTTTTGTCTGTTGAAGTGAGCATTACCTGCCGCATAAATACCCCGTATAAAAAGTCCTTTTCTTTATATATAACCAAAACCGGCGTTTGTGAAACAGTTCCAATTCATTGTTTATCAAAACACAAAGCGCTTTCGAAAATTCTGCCGTTCAGATACGAAAGCTTACCTTCGAAATCGAATTGCAGATACTTTGAAATCAATCTTTGCCGTCTTGCGCCGTATTTTGAGTTCAAAGCGTTATCACCGTATTTTTCATCGCCCAGAACGGGACAGCCGATAGAGGCGAGGTGCGCGCGTATCTGGTGTGTTCTGCCGGTATGCAGACGTATTTTAACGAACGCAATATCCCCTATTTCCTCTTCCACCGCATATTCCGTAATAATCTTTTCCGCACCCTTTTGCGGCGCTTGAAAAATTTTAACGAAGCCCCTGCTTTCGTCCTTCGATAAATAGGCGCAAAGGGTTGCGCTTTTGTGCCTGAATGAATTTTTGCAAAGAGCAATATAAGTCTTTTGCACCGTTTTTTCCTTAAACGCCTTTAACAGCTCTTCTCCGGCAGACTGGTTTTTTGCGTAAACGATAAGCCCCTGCGTGTTTCTGTCGAGACGGTGAACGGCGTAAAATTCGCCTTTTGACACAAGCTCGGAAAACAGCCCTTCGCTTGACACTCCCGAAAATTTATCGGCAATATAAATATTTCCGTCCTCGTAAACGACGGTGTGCGACGGCATTTCTTCCTGCTTTTTATCGGTAAAATATGTAACCTCGTCGCCCCGCTTTACAGGGATATTTCTCCCCGCGCGGACGCCGTTGACCTTAATATCCCTCGCTTTTAAAAGCGCGGAAAAACAAAAGCTTGCCTGCGGATATACACCGTCGGTAAAGTCCTTTAAAGTTGTATCCTGTGTAACGAAAAAAGTTTTCATATATAGCTATAGTATTTTATAATGATTTAACGGCACGCCTTTCAAATCACGAAATTTTCATTTCGCAGAATAGAAATAAAATTTGTGAACTATAAAAACAGCAAATGGATTGCGTACGCCCCGATAAACGAAATAACAAGCTGTAACGCAAAGCATTTCAGCGTAAATTTCAGACCCGCTTCCTTACACGACGCAGACAAAGCAGTCACACAGGCGGGGCTTAAAAGTATAAACGTGCTGAGCGCAAGCGCTTCGCCAAGTCCCGGTGAAAATTCGGGCATCAGCATCGAAACGGTTGCCGCGACGTTTTCCTTTGCGATAAATCCGCACAGCGCGGAATACGCAAGGCGCCAATCTTTTATTCCCATAGGGTAAAAGAGTGGTAAAATCAATCTGCTTATATGCGCAAGCATACTTTTGTCCGCAGAAACGTATTCGAACGAAAACGAAAAGTGCGACAAAAACCAGCTTACAACGCAGAAAAGCGTAATAACGCCCGCCACCTTTATTATAAACCCTTTGAGATAAAAATACAACTTTTTGGCAACCGTAACAGCAGAAGGAAAAATAATGGGCGTAACCTCGGAAAGCATTCCCTCCTTTCCGCCCTTCAAAAGATAGGCGAAAAGCAAGGACAGGAAAAGTCCCGCAAAATAGAAAAGCGTTATTACGGGAAAGGGATTTTTGAAAAGCGGTGATAAAAACGTTAAAAATACGGGAAGCTTGGCGCCGCAGGGAATGAAAGGCAATACTGCGATAGTGCGTTTTTGCGCGTTTTCCGTCGAGTAGCCGCGCGTCGTCATAATTGCGGCTGCCGTACAGCCGAAACCCGAAACAAGCGAAAACGCCGTTCGCCCCGAGAGATTCACCTTTTCGAAAAGTCCGTCCGTCGCAAATGCAAGCGCGGAAGTAATTCCGCTTTCGTCCAGAAGCGTTAAAAACAGATACAGCACCGCAAGCTGCGGAACGAAGGCCAAAACCGAGCCCGCTCCGCCCAGAATACCTTCCTGCAAAAGGGAAATTACAATTTCGTTTTGCATATTCGAGGCTATGAACGAACCGAATTTATCTACGACGAGAGCTTCGGTTAAACCTTTTAAAAGCGCACCCGGCATCAGCGGATGAAACGCAAAAAAGAACATCAGAGCAATCGAAGCAATGAAGAAAAACAGTGCGAAAAAGCGGTTGTAAAAGAGTTTGTCGGCTAAGCTTATCCCCTCTTTACCCGCGATGTACGCCTGCGAAATTGTAACGTTCTGCTTACGTACGTTGAAATTTACGCCGTTTTCTATTTCCCTTTTCAGTTGCCTTGGCGGACAGGTATAAACGGGAATACCCAACGCTTCGGAAAGCTTTTGCCTGTCAAGCTTTCCGCCACGCCTTTTCAGCTGATTGAGCTTGGTAATATACAAAATTACCGGCTTACCCAAACCGATAAGCCTGCGCGTAAGATTAAGCCCGCTTTCAAGCGTCAGCGCGTCCGTCACGTTAATTATTATGTCGGCGTTTTTAATTTCTTCAAAGGCGTTTATTTCCTCCATTGAGTACGCGTTAGTTGCGTAAAGTCCGGGGGAATCGACGTAAGTTATTCCTCTTTTAGTCTTTTCAAATGCGGTCGTAGTAACGCCGTGAAAATTTCCCGTACGCAGATTGCTTCTCGTAAGCGCGTTGAAAAGGGTGGTTTTGCCCGCGTTGGGATTGCCCGCAAGCACGGCGCGCAAAGCCTTTGCGTTTCCGCTTAATTCCTTCGTTTTTATTCGCATTTTTCAACCTCTATTAATTTTGCTATTGCTTTCCTCAATCCCAGACGAACCGCACCGCAACCGATAAGCACACTGCTTTTGAAAAGCGAAACCGAAAGCACTGTAATTTTTTTACCCGCGACTATGCCTAACGAGTTTAATCTTGACGACGCGCTTCCCGTCAGATTACAGTTTTTTATATACGCGCTGTCCCCGACGGACAAATCAAAAACACTCATAGAATAAACTATGAGTGTTTTTTAAATTTAATGATATAAAAGTCAGTTATGATTTCTTTCGGGTGAAGTCAGATTACTTATTGTGATGACGGCTTTTTCGCCGTTTACGTTCTGTTCGCGCGTGAAACCGCCCGCTTGGCCTTCCTTTATAAATTCGGCCAAAACGTCGTCTGCGAACGCACCCTTTGCAAGAATCTTTTGCACTTTACCGTCGGCTTTATAATATACCGCTATTCTGTCGGTCACCTCGAACCCAGCTTCCTTTCTCATATTCTGAATTTTGGAAACGAGTTCGCGCCCGATACCCTCGAAAATAAGCTCCTCCGTTAAAGTTGCGTCCAGTGCGACGGTTATTCCCTTATCCTCTGCGGCAACGAACCCGCCGCAGCTTGTAGTAAAAATCTGTAAATCTTCTTCGTTAAGAATTACGCCTTCGCCCTCTATTTCATAGCAACCGCCGTTTTTTACCGCGTTGACTACTGCCTTTGCATCGCAGTCGGCTAAAAATGCGGAAATTACGCCAAGCTTTTTGCCGTACTTAGGGCCAAGAGTTTTAAGCTGAGGCTTTAATTTGTAGCCGATATACTTGTTTGCGTCGTCCGCAAATTCGAAATTTTTGATATTGAGCTCGTCAAGCACAATCGCAATATCGTCGTCCGATAAACTGATTTTTCTATTCGTTGCGACGATAACCTTTGAAAGGGGCTGTCTGTTTTTGAGATTTCCCGCATTTCTTGCGGCTCTGCCCAAAACGACTATATCCAGCACCTCGTCCATTCTGTCTTCAAGCTTTTTGTCGATATGCTTTTTATCTGCTTCGGGGAAGGCGCAAAGATGTACGCTTTTCGGTTCGTTACCGAAGAAAGACGGCACGAGATTCTGATAAATCATTTCAGAAATAAACGGCGTGTACGGCGCGGAAATTTTTGCAAGAGTAACCAGTACGGTATACAGCGTAGTATACGCCGAAGCCTTGTCTTCCGTCATTTCCTTGCCCCAGTATCTGTCGCGTCCTCTGCGGACGTACCAGTTTGACAGTACGTCTACGAAATCCGCAAGCGCACGCGCACTTTCGAATATTTCGTAATTTTTCAGACTTTCGTCAACGGATGCAACAAGCGAATTGAGTTTGGAAAGTATCCACTTATCCATAACAGAAAGTCTGCATTTCTTTAAATCGTACTTTGACGGATCGTAATTGTCTATATCCGCATACAGAGTGAAGAATGCGTAGGTATTCCAAAGCGTGCCCATATACTTGCGCTGGGCTTCGGAAACGGTTTCCTCTGAAAAGCGCGAAGGAAGCCAGGGGGCCGACGAGGTATAGAAATACCACCTCACCGCGTCCGCGCCCTGCTTATCGAGAACTGACCAGGGGTCGACAACGTTGCCCTTGTGCTTTGACATTTTTATGCCGTTTTTATCGTTAACGTGACCCAAAACTATACAGTTTTTGAACGGAGCTTTGCCGAAAAGTATAGTGTTGATTACGAGAAGAACGTAGAACCAGCCCCTCGTCTGGTCGACGGCTTCGGAAATGAAGTCAGCGGGGAAGGTTTTTTCGAACA